>JALYYD010000097.1 GCA_030946775.1 Gemmatimonadota bacterium | reverse complement strand
TCGCCCCAGCCGCATCTGGACGGGCATTATACGGTGTTCGGTAAGCTGATCTCCGGTTTCGACGTGCTCGATCGCATAACGCAGGGTGATCTCATCACGTCGGTCGAGGCGAAGTGAAGCGCGCGCTGCTCCTCTTAATCGCAGCAGCCAGCGGATGCGCGCCTTCCGTGCAGCCACTGAAGGGCGTGCCGGCTCCGGCACTCTCGCTCCCGCCACTTCAGCTCGCGCCGGTTCACAGGAAGATCATCTTCCGCTGGGAATACACGGACGGCGAATCGTTCACCCGTGGAGAGGGTGCTGTTCGCCTTGCCGCGCCCGACAGCGCCCGGGTCGATTTCTTCATGGCTGGGCTCGGCGGCGCTGCCGCGCTCGTCGGCGACACGCTTCGCGCCAATGCCGGCGGAATGATAAAGCGCCTTCTGCCGCCCGTCCCGCTGATGTGGGCGGTTTTCGGCCGGTTGTCGATTCCCCCACTTGCCGATACTACAGTCGTCACCGACGGCGCCTTACTTCGCGCCGACGTCGGTCGTCCTGTTGAATGGAGGGTGACGGCCCAGGGAGATTCACTCGTATCTCTCGCGCATATCCCGGGTGGCAAGATGGGCGAGCAGGTTATGCGCTCATCCAATGGCGAGATTCTTTATGAAGTACCGTCAGCGCGCAGAAAGCTCCGTCTCACTATCGTCCGCACCGAGGAGGGCGGGACATTCGATGCGTCGATCTGGAATCCGTAGCCTCTTACTTCTCGCTCTCGCCGGCTGCATGCCTTACGGTTTTACCGGCGGAGGGCTGCCTCCGAACATTCATACGTTCGCCGTCGCGTCGTTCGACAATCAGACTCCGACGCCGCAGCTGCCCAAGGAGCTGACCGACGCCCTGCGTACTCGCGTGCGCGACCGGCTCGGCCTGCGCGACGCCACCGAGACGAAGGCGAACGCACTCATTCGCGGCACCATCCAGCGGTACGAGATTGACATCCCGGTCGGTTACAGCGCCTCGAACAAGCAGCAAACGACCGCAACCCGGTCGCTCGAGCTGCGCGTTGACATCGAGATGATCGACCAGCTGAGCGGCAAGACGCTTTGGCAGAAAAAGGGAGCACTCGCAACGGTCTCCTATCAGGAAGGCGGCGAGCCGGCGGCGCGAAAGCACGCCATCGATCAGATCGTCGACGAGCTGATCGAGGGGGCGCAGTCGCAGTGGTAGCGCGCCGCGGCGGGAGCACGATTGGCTGTCTCTTGCCGCTCCTCATTGGCGCGATTGTCGTGTACGTCGGACGCGATTTCGGGGAAGCCTATTTTCGGTTTTATCAGTTCCGCGACGCGATGCACCAGGAGGCGCGATTCGCTCAATCGCGTCCTGACGATCTCATAACCACTCATCTTCGCGCGCTCGCCGATTCGCTCGATCTTCCGCGCAACGCGGGACAGGTTCGGATAAGTCGCAGGAATTCCGCAGTCACGATTTGGAGCGACTACGAAGAAACGATCAAGCTTCCTCTGAATCACGAGAAGGCAATACACTTTCATCCGACTTCCGAGACGAGCTTCTGAGCGTACGCAAACCCGCCGATAAAGTGCTGACCCGCCGTGCCGCGATCGCCTGGCGAGCGTCAGTGCGCGGCTCGCTTGTCTTCACGAATGGAGTCTTCGATCTTCTCCATCCGGGACACGTGGACGTCCTCAACGCGGCGCGCGCGGAAGGTGACGCGCTTGTCGTTGGCATCAACAGCGACGATTCGGTCCGCCGTCTCAAGGGACCAAGCCGTCCAATTCGCGGCGAGGCCGACCGCGCTTTTGTCGTCGCGGCCCTCGAGTGCGTTGACGCGGTCATTGTTTTCGACGAGGACACTCCGCTCGAGCTGATCACTGCGATCCGCCCAAATGTCGTCGCCAAGGGCGGCGATTATTCGGAGTCGACGATCGTCGGCGCGGCGGAGATGAAGGAATGGGGCGGTCGCGTCGTCGTCGTCCCGCTTACGCCGGGGCATTCCACAACTTCAATCATAGAGAAACTGAGTGTCAAAGACTGAACCGACTCCGCGCGCTGGCCGCGCTGCCAGCGCTCTTCGCCCGATCACGATCGAGCGCGGTGTCGCGCCGTACGCCGAGGGCTCCTGCCTCATTTCGTTCGGCAGCACCCGCGTGCTCTGCACCGCGTCGGTCGAGGACGGCGTTCCCGGCTGGAAGAAGGGACGCGGCGAAGGCTGGCTCACCGCCGAATATGCGATGCTTCCGCGCGCGACGCGAACGCGTACGTCGCGTGAGCGTTCCCAGCTCGGTGGACGCACGCAGGAGATTCAGCGTCTCATCGGCCGCAGCGTCCGCGCGATGCTCGATGATTTCAAGTTTGGCGAGTACACGGTCAAGCTCGACTGCGACGTTCTCCTTGCGGATGGAGGAACCCGCACCGCCGCCATCACCGGTGCTTCAGTGGCGATCGTGGATGCGTTCGACTGGATGGTCACGGCCGGCAAGCTCAAGGTCACTCCGGTCAAGCGGCGCGTCGCCGCCGTAAGCGTAGGGCTGATTGACGGGGAAGTTCGCCTCGACCTCGACTACGAGGAGGATGTCCGCGCCGAGGTTGATATGAACGTCGTGATGAGCTCAGCCGAGCAGTTCGTCGAAGTGCAGGGCACCGGCGAGCACGGGACGTTCGACAGGAAGCAGCTCGACGGCCTCCTTGATCTCGCCATCGCGGGCATCAAAACGCTCGACGGAGAACAGGCAAAAGCACTCGGCCGCTGATGGCCGCAAGGATTCTCCTCGCCACCCGGAGCGAGGGAAAGCTTGCCGAGATGGGAGAAATATTCCGCGTCCTCGGCGTCGCCGTGACTGACCTTCGCGCGCTCGGCATCGAGGAGGCGCCGGAGGAAAATCACCTCGAAGAGTTTGCCACCTTCGAAGAGAATGCGCTCGCCAAGGCGAGGTATTTCTTCGCGAGAAGCGGCGGAGTGCCGACGATCGGCGACGACTCGGGGCTTACGATTGATGCGCTGAACGGCGCGCCCGGCGTTTACACGAAGCGATGGTCCGGGCGCACCGACATCTCGGGGCGCGAGCTCGACCGCGTGAACAACGAGAAGCTCGTCCGCGAGATGCGCCGGCTCGAAGCGGAGCAGGGGACCGTGTCGCGGAGCGCGAAGTACGTCTCGGTGGCAGCGTACGTGGATGGTGAATTCGAGATCGTTCGCCGTGGAGAAGTGGCCGGCGAAGTCCTGGACGGCTCGCGGGGCTCGATGGGATTCGGGTACGATGCCTACTTCCACGCCCCCGAGCTGGGCGGAACTTTCGCCGAATCGAATCTCGAACAGACCGCGCGGCGAAGCCATCGGGGGAAGGCGATGACGGCCCTCGTCGCCGCGTTGCGCGCGGAAGGGAGAATTGGCTAACTTGAGTCTCATTCGGGGCGTAGCGTAGCCCGGTATCGCGCCTGCTTTGGGAGCAGGAGGTCCCCGGTTCAAATCCGGGCGCCCCGACTTTACAACTCACGGCCTGACACGCCTTTGTGCTGTCAGGCCGTTTTGCATCTGTGCCCAGTGTGTCAGTTTCTGTGTCAGTTTGTCGCTAACTCACGTCCCAAACGGCGCGATCCGAAACTTTGCGTGGCTCTGACATCACTGCTAGCATCGTCTCTCGGTCGGGTTGTTGGTAGCAACTGAGAAGAGTCTCGGTGCCTTTCCATCCCCCAGCCGCCGCAACGTCCGTCACCGGTAGGTGCTTCCGCTCACTCGCCCATTTCCTTCTGTAGGCGTGCCAGAGCGATCCGTCGAGCTTAGGTAATGCAGCGTGTTCCTCGGCCTGTTGCAGCGCCTTCTGGAACACCTCGCGCGGCATCGGGCGTGTCGCGTCTGTCTTTGACGGGAACACAAACCCGCCGAATGAGCCACCCAACTTCACGCGAATCCGCCTGACTTCGTCTAGCAGCGCAGACGGTAGCGGCACCGTCCAATCCACCCGCTTCTTGTCGGCATCGGCTCGCCAGTGAACCGTACCTGCGCTGAAATCGAAATCTTCCCACCGCAGTTGCCGGATCGATCCGATGCGCCGGCCAGTGCCTTCGGCCAGGAGAAGCGCCAACTCCATTCTGAGCCAGTGCTGATTTTTTGGCTTTGCCATATGATCGAAGCGTTGCATTGCCTCTCGCGTGGCTTGGAATCGCCCCCACGTTGCGACGGGACGCTTGGGATTCTTCTCCCTCGCACCCCTGACGCCTGCTAACGGATTCGATGCGAGCAACCGCTTCCCGCCACGAACACGAACGCTAGTTGCCCAGCGAAGGACCGTCTTGAGAAGTCGAACCTCAACTTCCGCCGATCTTGCCCGAACGGGATTGGTTGTTTCTCCATCAGCGAGCTTAATCCCACCCGCCATTCGCTTAGCCACGAAAGCTCGGACATCGGCCTCCGTATAGTGCCGAGCATCGGAATCCGAGCCGAAGAACGCGAGCACAATAGCCATATGAGCGGCGTCTTCCTTTCTTGTTCTCTCCCCATTGTCCAAGAACGCCGGACATTCGGTCATGTAACGCGTCCAGAGATTCTCAATCGGAGAAGCGGCGTCAAGTACGACCGTCTCTTCTCGCAGTAGCGCAGCCAGTAAATCCTTGCCGAGCTTTTCCGCTTTGTTCTTCTCCTTCGTCCCGAGTGCGCGACGATCAACGCCCACACCGGAAATCCATACCGCACGGTAAAACCCGCCTCCCTTCGTCCTCTCAAACAGCGTGACGCGACAGCTACGAGTGCCCAGTGACCGTCGCCATTTCCCGTTCGATAAATGCCACTCGTTACGCCGCGGCTTGCGAGTTGCCATAATGGCTTTCTCCTTACCGTCGGGCGCCGAGAGAACGGGCGTCGGCGCGAACATCATACGCTCGCGCAATGCCGGTCGCCAGTCTCGCTTTCTTCGGACACTCGCAGAGCTTCACGCGAGGGCTCCCTTTCCTTCCGTGGTTGGTGAGCGAGCCGCCTCGAATCAATCGCGCAAGGTGGTCAGGCGTGTAGCCTGTGACACTTGCCGCAGCGGTCAGCGACAGCAGTGGGTCGGGAGCGGCGACGTTCTCAAGATCGCCGAGGACTTCATCGAGCAGCGTGGCTCCATCGACCAACGCGCTGAGGCGGCGCAGCTCATCTCGGCGCGCCGTCCAGCGGGTTATGAATTCTGGCGTAGTCACGCGCCAGTCTCGGCACTAAGTGCTACAAGTCTCGTTCGTTCAGTTAATCGTCATCCTCTTCGCTAATGTCATCTTCTTCAACTTCTTCCTCTTGATCGTCGCACGCATAAAGCACTTCGCTGATTTGTTCGTGAATCGCCTCCAGGTGTCCATACAGTTTTTCATTTTCGACTTCTAGCTCCGCTTTCGTTCTTACTGGCATCGTAACTCACCTCCTCAAGGTTTGGGTGACCAACTGGGTACTCAGTGCCACTTTTCACTACCTTCCGAGCGGATATTCATTTTCTTTTCGGGAAGCGACTCCGGACCGCCTATTCCCACTCGGCCAACGCATTTGCCACTTCGCGCTCGACCCGCTTCTCGCTCCAGGTGGAGTCAACGTGTTCGTCCAGGTGCAACTGGACTTCGTCCACTGCTTCGTCAGCGGCCTTGGCGTCCCATTCTTCTCGGTCGGCCGTAAGCTTCTTTGCGGTTGCTTCGCCGTGACGGAGGAGTGCAGCTCTCCGACTTTCATTGACGGCTTTCTCCACCGCCGCCACCGACCTCTTCGTGGCTGCATCCCGCTCTTCCTGAGCTTTCTTCTCGCGCTCGGCTCGATGGCGGTCCATGATCGCGGATACTTCAGCCTCAATCCAAGGCAGAGACACGCCGGGAGTCGCTTGTTCTGCGAGAAATCGCTCAGCTTCGGCGCAAACGGCTGGAGGCTGGAACATCAGCCCGATCCTGACTGAGCGAAGACACGTATCTAGCGCCTGCTGCTGATTGCGGCGTTCAGCCTCCTGTTGCGCGCGCAGGCGTATTTCGATTGCTCTGGTTTCTGCCTCTTTCTGCTGCAAGTCTAATCGTCGCTGGTCCGCCTCTCGGTACCGGCGTAGTTCCTCCTGCCGATCTATCTGAAGCTTTGTCACGTTCAAATCAGCGGCGGCATTCGCTTCTCGCACTTTCCAGGGTTGCACGGGCGCAGTTACGGGAGCCGAGGGGGCAGGGAGTGGTCTCGGAGTATTCCCGTTTTCGTCAGCGTCGTCGTCGCCATCCCGCAAACTTTCAATATCTGCAAGTAGGTAGCTACGCTGTCCGCCGAGTGAACGCTGGGCGGATAGCTTGCCGTCAGCTTCCCAACGGCGGAGCGTATCAACTGATACACCGGCAAGCCGTGCTGCTTGTCCGATGCGTACGTAGGTATCTCTAGGCATATCTGGATATTCCTCGGTATTCCTGGGGCGCTGGCTCAATGCGCTACCGCTCGGAAGGCGGAGCCAGTGCATAGCCGTATTTGGCGGCGAATTTCCGAAGACGTGAAAGGCGGATCATCGACACTCCGTCCACGTTATCGTCTATTAATTTTCTTGCCTGCACCCATCTGAACACTGCGACGCGAGAGACCGTGGGGCGCAGAATGCGGGACGCTTCGATCTGTGTCACGAAATCGTCGGGCTCAACGTGACGCTCGAAGACCTGGCCCCTCCTTGTGATTAACAGAAGGAAGCCGCCATCCGGCTTCGCATACGCTTCGATTCCATCCGCTCGGTAATAAGCCATAGTGTCCTCCGTTGGAGTTAACACTATATGCTACCATCACCTCGCGCAAGTCCGCAAGAAACGCGACGATCTCCTCGGCGTCCTAGGGGATCAGCCGGTAGCTGCGACCGCATGACCAGCCTGCCAATCCATCTCTGCGCGATATGCTGTACAGAAAAGCAGGACGACTGCTCACGACGAAGAGTGCGATCCGTTAGATTACAAGAGCAACTCGCGGAGACAACATGACGGAGAAAAAAGTCACTGTTCATCGTAAACCCCGGGTTTCGTTTTTTCTTGCATTCTTGGTATTAATACTTTGCGTTCGCGGAAATGGCGCTTCTCAAGTATTGACCCGAACCTCACGGACGCGAGACGAAAGTCGTACAAGCTCCGCGCGCGTGGAAGGAACTGTGTTCGACAGCCTGCACAATGCCCCTCTAGCAGAGGCGCAGATCGTTCTAGAAGGTCGCGGTAACGAACGAACACAAACTGATGCTGGGGGACGCTTTTTGTTCGAGTTTGTCGTACCTGGCCAGTACCGCGTTTTTCTCGGTCATCCGCTCGCAGATAGCTTAGGCCTTCTTGTTGCCTCTCCTACTTTCAAGGCCTCAATTGGAAGAGACATACACGTGGAGCTCGCAATTCCATCGATAGAGTCTATTCACGCCGCAACGTGTCCGGGACAACGTTACGATAGCGCACTCACCTTGCTGGTTGCGAAGGTATCTGACGCAAGCACCCTACAGCCGGTGCCGAATATCATCGCACGCGTATCGACCGCGCAGGCTCCTGTCCAGGCCACCCAGTCGCGTAGTGGTGAAATTAAATCAGATTCATTCGGGAGATTCGCAATTTGTGGACTGCCTCACGGGCTCAGTACCGTCGAGTTGTTTGACGACGACTCTCGCGTTGGTTCCATCCCCATTGAGACTGGAAATAGTCGCTTGCTCATTACCGGCATGGTTGTGAATCGAAAGGGAGCAGTCGCGGGCCAGCGGGGGGCCGCTGTAGTTGGTGACGTTCTGGTTCTTGGCGGCGGCCGTGGGAGTTTCGCCAGCATATTCGTCGATGACTCCGTCCGAGCAACCGTGGCCGATTCTGCTGGTCAGTTCCAAGTCCGCAATATTGAACCCGGCTCGCATTCTGTACGTGCCCGCTTAATGGGATATGGGAGCCAAGAAATGAAAGTTATCGTTCCGGCGAGTGGAGTAGTATCAATTAAGTTGGCGTTGTACCCGATCGCGCCGATGCTCCCACCCATTGTGGTTGCAAGCGACGAGCGTCGGCGCATTTTGGACGCTGTAGGTTTTACTAATCGGCAACTGCACTCAGGTGGTCACTTCTTATCGTTCGAGCAAATAGAAAAATCGAACGGATTCCATTTTTCCGAGTTGTTGCGGATAATACCGGGCCTCAACGTCGGTGTAGACAAGTTCGGCGATGATGTGATTACAAGTTCGCGCGCTGGCGGAAGCGTACTGAACGACACGCATGGCTGCGTGCAATTTGTTATTGACGGAGTGCCATGGGGCCTCGGAAGTACCCTTCGGTCAAGCGGCGATCCAGTGACTTCAGCGCCGGGAAAGCAGTCGGGTGTAGGCGATCCTCGCCGAACTGTCGATAACATCGCGAGGCAACAGCTTAAGGATTTAGACGGCTCCATCCAAAAAGCAGTACTGTTGGGAATTGAGGTGTACCAAGGCCCGAATACCCCGGCACAATACAATCAGGGAGGCGGTAACTGCGCTACGGTCCTCGTCTGGACACAAGCGAGTGCGAAGTAATACTGGACGCTGTTCAGCTTAGTCCTTTCGAACAAGTGCGTCTCCGATGTATCTGTCAAGATCGGCCTGAGCCGGGGCCCCGGAAACTTGCAGGGCGTTAATCAGAAACATCGGTGTCCCTTGGATCTTCAGTGAATTTGCTGCGACGCTATCCCTGTGGAGTATCGGTTGAAAGTGAGCCGTGTCAGTCAAGCAACTACGGAAGGTGTTCAAGTTTGGGACTCTTGCGCGCGTGGCGAACCACTCCCACGGTGCCCTTCCAATAGAGTCCTGAGCAGAGAAAAGGGCGTCGTGCATTGTTTCAAACGCTCCTTGTTCTCCTGCGCAGTGCGCCGCCAATGCGGCCTGACCGGCGTGCTCGTGGTTCCTCAAAGGGAAATACCTATAAACGACGTTAAACGCACCCGGTCGCTTGCTTTCGCTTACGCGCAGTTCCCTCGCAAGTTCCCGGCAAAAAGGGCACTGGAAGTCCGAGAACTCAACGATGGTAACCGGAGCAGCGGACGCGCCCATTCTTTCCCCCGCCGAAGCGTACCCACGCCAATTCTTAAGAATTTGTGGCTTTGCGAGTTCTGCAACGTGATCGCTGAAATAAGTCTCGTGAATTCTAAGACTTACGGCAGTTATCGCAGTCACAACTGTCACGACGACGCCAAGATTAAGTAGTCGCTCGCTGGCCGTGCCCATTGGTTCTCCCATTATCCGAGCTTGCTTGCCCATTCCGGGTTGTCATATATTCAAGTTCCAATCTGCTTGGAGGGTCGGTGAAACGCAAAGTTTGGATGATCGCGATGGGGATGCTGGCGGTTGGACTTGCGATGGGCACACCCAGGCCGGTCGCAGCGGCGTCATGTTCGGCGTCAAGCAAGCTCATGTGCGAAGCACCGGGGAGTGTGTGCTATTCGGCCGGCGATTGCTGCGTAGCGCACTGCTACGACGGAATTTGTCCGTAGCCTTCCGCCAAGGTGCCAACAAAAAAAGGAGCGCGAATGCGCTCCTTTTTTTGTTATGCCGGAGCGTTTCCCGTTTTGGCAGTAGCGCGCCGGCGACACACGCGTAACTCAGACTCAAGCGTTGCTCAGAATAGGTGTTGGTTCAGGTGTCGGTTCAGGTGACGGTTCACTGCGGATATCCCGGGCCACCCGCCCAAACTGCGCAGGACAAGTCTTCGCAGTCCGTCATAGGTTCATGCGCACACCTTGTCCAAACCCCTACCAATAAATTCCAGCCTAATAGGCGTGAGAACGTTTCGCCGTGTCAGTTTCTGTGTCAGTTTCCCCCGGCCTTTTCCGGAATTTATGTCGGAGACGTACGGCGCCGACGCCCTATTCTCCTAGCTAACCCAACAATATGTCGTAGTTTGATTACTATGTGACCTGCTTTGGGAGCAGGAGGTCCCCGGTTCAAATCCGGGCGCCCCGACT
>JALYYD010000081.1 GCA_030946775.1 Gemmatimonadota bacterium | reverse complement strand
GCTGGTGGTAGCGGGTGATGCGCAGTCGGTCGTCGTGGGCTCGGCGGTTGCCACGGCGCCGACGGTGCGCTTGGTTGACGCAGATGGCGTCGCGATCGCGGGTGCCACTGTAACGTTTTCAGTTTCTGCCGGAGGCGGGAGCATCACCGGCGCCACCGCCACGACGGATGCGAACGGATCCGCGACAGTCGGCGGGTGGACGCTTGGAACGGTAGCGGGTGCGAACACGCTTGTTGCGACGAGTGGAAATCTCACGGCGACGTTCAATGCGACAGGTACCGCTGCGCGCGCATTCTCGATTACGCCAGTTGCCGGGAAGGATCAATCAGCGGCTGTTGGAGCCAAACTCACAACTGCGCCAGCAGTCGCGGTTCGTGACACCTTCAACAATCCGATCGCTGGAGTGACAGTCACGTTCACCGTCGCGAGCGGGGGCGGCAGCGTCACCGGCGCGACTGCGACGAGTGATGCGAATGGAGTCGCAACACTCGGCGGGTGGACGCTGGGAACGACGGTCGGCGCGAACACTCTTATAGCAGCGACTGCAGCTCTTACGACGACGTTCAGTGCCACGGCGGTCGCCGGCCCTCCAGCGAAGCTGATCATTTTCCCGGGAACCTACGCCTCGGCGGCGATCGCGCAGCCGGATCAAAAAGTTGGTCAACAGCCAAACGTCATCATCAGCGATGCGTTCAACAATCCGGCTCCCAACGTCGCTGTGAATTTTTCAGTTGGCGCTTCCGGCGGTACGTTCACCGCGAGCAGCGGACGTATCACGAATCAGTACGGTGTCGCGTATGTCGACGCGTGGGTGGTTGGATCGCAACCGGGTGACTACGCGCTGACCGCAACGGTCGGCACGATGTCGGTCACTTTCCACGCGTCCGTAATCGGGCCCAGAAGCAGTGTTCCGATGGCGATGGTCAGGGCCGGTTACGTGAGTACATGTGCGCTGGATGTCAACGGCCGAGCTTATTGTTGGGGAAGCAACGCTGCCGGGCAACTCGGTGATGGCACCACGATATCTCGCTCCGTACCGACTCCAGTGACCGGTGGGTTGTCCTTTACCTCGATAGCCGTAGGCAATTATCACACATGCGGATTAACGTCCAGCGGCTCCGCATACTGTTGGGGTGACAACAGCTCCGGTAAGTTGGGCACCGGAGGCGCATTCTCAAGCAGCTCCTCGCCAGTTCCTGTCGCGGGAGGGCTTAGTTTCAAGATAATTGCGGCGTCCTCCGGTGCGACCTGCGGCATCGTTCAAGACGGAAGAGCGTATTGTTGGGGCAATGGCGGCAACGGCGACCTCGGTGCAGGGGCGGCAATAAGTCAGAGCTCAGTTCCGGTACTGGTTGCGGGGGGATTGCAATTCACCGCGTTGACTGCCGGCTGGGTTCACTTCTGCGCGCTGACTTCAATGGGGAAGGCCTACTGTTGGGGCGGTGGCCTTACACCATACCAAGGCGAGCTTGGAAACGGGCTCCCGAGCTATGACGAAGCCAATCATCCTGCAGGGCTGTATCATCAGCAGAGCGACGCCCCATCGCCAGTCTCCGGAGGAATCACGTTTGCAAGAATCTCTGCCGGCTATTTTACGTCGTGCGGCATAGACACATCCGGAAAATCTTACTGCTGGGGTTTGAACAACTGGGGTCAAGCCGCTGACGGAACGACTTTTTCACATGGCGTGCCCGCGGCCGTCACTGGATCAGATTCATTCGCGGATTTCTCTATCACATTCGACAGTAGCTGTGGACTCTTGGCAAATGGAGGCACGCGCTGCTGGGGTCGAAATACCCTAGGGGAATACGGCAACGGTTTACAAGGCTATTCTTTAAACACTACGCCGACTGACGGAGTCAGCGGAATAAGACTTTCAACGCTTACTTCGGGAGCCTACCATAGATGTGCGCTGGACACAGGTGGACAAGTACTCTGTTGGGGTCTTAACAGCCCCTATCAGCTTGACGACGCAAAAGTCACGTTGAGTCCGTCGGTGGTCACGTTTTACCAATAGCAAGCCCGGTTTCCGTCACCGACTTTCATTTCGAAAGACTTTTCCGTCCCTCATCACGAACTTCACGCGCCTCAGCGCAGTGATGTCCTTCGACGGGTCGCCCTCCACCGCAATCAAGTCCGCGTCGTATTTCGCGACGCGGCCGAGCTCGTCGCCGAGTCCCATCACGTCGCGGAGCGCGTCTTGCCGGTTCCGTCGAGGGCGCGAGCAGCGTGAATCGTAATCGTGTCCGGCTGTGCTGACGCAGCGAAGGGAATCGCAACAGCGAGTGCGACGACAATGACAGCAATTCGCGAACGCATCATTCCGAACCTCCTGTCGAGGGAAGCTGCTCCTTCCTCACGTCGTACCAGTACTCGCCGATCCGCTCCGCGCCCATCTGCCGCTGCAGTCCCCGGCGGTTGAACAGCAGCGAGAACACCGCTGTCGGCGGCGCCATCCGGAAATAGTGCCAGTCGCCGCGCGCGTCGAATTTTCGCGCCGACGTCGTCGCCCTCGCACCCTTGGCGCGAATGAATCTCTGTCCGCGCATTTTCCCCAACTTCTTCAGCGCGACGAGAAACTCTACGTCTTCCGCGCAGAGCAATTCTTCATTGTATCCCCCGACCGCTTTCCAATCCGCACGCCGGCAAAAAACGACGCCGATGTCGAGGTTCGCGAAAAAGAAAAGCGTCTCGCCGATCAGCGTAGTAATCCAAATACCGAGTGATGAGCGATCAAACCTCGCGCTCGTCGCGCCGGCTACCGCGTCGGGCCGCGCCATCGTGCGTTCGATGACGTTGAATGTCTCCGGATGAATCGTGCAGTCCGCATCCACGAAGGCGACGATGTCTCCGGTCGCAACCCGCGCTCCTCCGTTCCTCGACGCAGCGATCGCGGGCTTTGTGAC
>JALYYD010000054.1 GCA_030946775.1 Gemmatimonadota bacterium | reverse complement strand
CTCGGAGCCGCCTCCGGAAATGGAGACGCGCACCTCGTTCGCGCTGCGGCGCACATCGTATGGATGCGAGCCATCGAGCTCTATGACGACGCGGACGATGTTGCTGCGGAACTGCGAGAAGCGGACGTTGGTGACTCCGCCGCGGGCAACCCTGTCGTACGAGCCGCCGGGCATGTCGAGCGTCGCGCCTTTCAGATCCACCACCACTCGCGCCGGTGAATCCAGAGTGAAATCCTGGACATCGACAGCCGCGTCAATGCCGATGACGACGTCGGCCCGTCCGGTGGAGGGCACTACGCTCACCGACCGCACATTCGCGGACGCGGGCGGAAGCAGGAGCAGAGAAACGAGAGCGGCAACCGGCCGGTAGAGCATCATTTGGGCGGCCTTATCTTGGTGGTGTCAACCATGTTCAGGATTTCCTGACGGCTGTATCCGAATTCTTCGATCGTGAAGACGACTTCCTTTTCGTGAATGGCCGCGACGCGCATCCGGCCCAATGCCTGGCCGACGCGAACCCGGTACTGCTCCTTAGACGTGAGATCCCGCAAAACCGCAACAGAATTATGCCCGAGCGGGTCGTAGGCCACCGCAACGAGCTTGAGCTCGGTGAGCAGCGGCCTCAGCTCGGAAGTATTCATTAGCGACGCGAAGGGATCCCTGCGACCACCCGGGTCATAGTCGAACGTTTCCCGGTTGATGAGCACCTGGTGCGCATTATCGCCTGCGGCGACCGTTTTCCGCGACGAATCCGCAGCCGGCGGGTTGGCGGCGGCCGGCCGGGTACCCTGCGTCAATAGCGATGCTGCGGGAACCATCATGAGTGCCAAGAGCGCAAATAGGCGTCGCTTCATTTCCGTTGGTCCGCGGGCCGCGCGTACGGAGTCGTTCGCGCGACGTATGTCTGTATCTGAAAGTTGGTGTCGAGAAGCGACTCGTCTTTCTTCGGCTGCCGCTTGCTCTTGTCGCCCGGAGGATGCGGCTTCATGTCGAGCGTAACCGGCGCGACGATCCGGCTGAGCCCTCCGACATTGCTGAGAAATTTTCCGACGGCGTGATAGCCGCCGATCACCGACATCTTATAGCGATATGTGTCGAACTGCTCGCCCGGAAGCACGGGTAGCGGCTCGACCGCCGCGAGGTCGAGTCCGACTCGCCGCGCCGCAGTCGAAATGTCGTCGAGCAGCGCCGGGACCTCGTTACCCGTCGGAACGAGCTGGCGCATGATCTTGAGGCTCGCCTCGTATTGCTTCGCTTCATTGCGCAGCCGGTCGAGGCTTCCCTGAGCGACGTCCCTGCTCGCCTGAAGGTTCGCCGCCTCGAGGGAATCCACGTGTGCTCCGATTTCATCGAGATCCGCACTGCGGGGAGAATACACGAAATAGACGAATGCCCCGAGCAGCCCGGCCGCGAGAACCGCGATTGCGACGAGCGTCTGCTCGCGCTTGGTCATGTTGGCGCCGATTGCCATCAGTTGCCTCCCGCGGGAACCACGAGCGGGACCGTCTTGATCATATAAGCCGGTGGCGTCTGCGTCTCGGCTTCCAGGGTGAACTCGGTGACTTCCTTTCCTTCGTTGACGACCAAATCCGACTTCGTGAGCTGGACGTTCTGAACGAATGGAGAGGACTCAAGCGCACGGATGAACCGCGTCAGCGCCTGAATGTCCACCGTGTTGCCGACAATGCGGAATTTCACCGACTGCGCCTGGGCAAGCAACGAATCGGCACGAAGCTTTTTCTCCTTCTCCCGCGCCGCCTTGGACTTTGCGCTTCCCTCGCTCGAGCTCTTCGCCAGCGTGTCGGCCGCGGCGGCGCTCGGCGGAATGCTCGTCTGCGTGATCGCTGTGAGCCAGGTGTACGGCGGCATCGCGACGCTGATCTCCTGCATTATGTGCGACCAGAGATAGCGCGTGTCGTCAATCGACTTGATGATGGAGAGCTGGGCGTAGAGCGAATCACGGGTCGACTCGGCTTTCACCTTCGCCGCCAGCACCGCGCTGTAGCGCGAGGAATCCTTGACCGCCTCGATCCGGCGCTCTTCGAGCGCGGAGGCAGCTTTCGACTGGTGCACATACAGGTATCCGATCAAAGCCAGCGACGCGACTACGGCACCGACGGCGCTCATCAGATACTTGTCGCCACCCCACGCCCCCGCGTTTGCGAGCAGCTCCGACGCGCGATGACCGCCGCCTTTGCTGCGGCGCCCCGCGCCGGGAAGAAGATTGATCTGAATCATCGCTCGGCTTTGCTCAGTTGTGGCGGAGGGCGAGACCGATGGACAGCATCAGCAGCGGAGCCACTTCATCGGTTACCAGAGATTCGAGCGCGTCCTGACGGACCTGTATGTTCGCCAGCGGGTTGGCGAGCTCAACCGGTTTTCTCGAGCTGCGCCCAAGCGCATCGCAAAGACCCGGAGTTCGCGCTCCGCCGCCACAGACATAAATCGATCGGACGTCTGTATCACCCTTCTTCAGAGTCGGTGCGAGGAATGCCATTGCGCGCTCGAGTCCCGTCGCGATCTCGTCGGTGCGGCGCTCCGTGACCGAATCGAGCTGCGCCGAACGATCGAACCCCCTGATCAGATCTTCCGCATCCGACGCGGACAAGCCGTGCTCCCGCTGCAAATCTTCCCGCAGCCGGCGCGTGCCGAACGGAAGATCACGCGTCAGAACAGGCACGCCGTCGTCGAGAATGTTGATGTTGGTGACTTCGTGGCCGACGTTGACCAGGCCGACCAATCCCTTCATTGCGGCGGGATAATTGAGCTCGAAGGCATTGTGGAGCGCGAACGCATCCACGTCGACGATGCTCGCGGTGACCCCCGCCTCGGCGAGAATGCGCAGCTTCGCCTCGATGAGATCCCGCTTCGCGGCGACGAGGAGAACACTCATCTCCTCGTTGAGGGGGCCATCGGGATCAAGAATTTGAAAATCGAGCTCGACCGATTCGACATCCGGCACGTGCTGCTCGGCCTCCCACTGCATCAGCTCGCGCGCCTGCTGTTCCTTGACGCGCTCAGTCTGAATGCGCTTGATGATCACGTCCCGTCCGCCCACGGCGGTGACCACGCTCTTCACCCCTGTCCCCGTCGAAGCGAGCGCGGTGCGAATCGTATCGGCGACTATTCCCGGGTCCATCACCTCGCCTTCGACGATCGCGTCCGGCGGCAATGGCGCGATCGCGACCTTCGCCAGCTCCGGAGAGCCGCGCGAATGATCGACGACCGCGACCTTTACCAGGCCGGAGCCAATATCGAGACCGACAGTTGTCCTGTTCCGTGCGAACAGTGCCATTGCGATGGGGCGGAAGTAGGCGCGCGGCCCCTGATGGGCCGCCCTAAGACACGATTCAATGAGGGCGAGGTAACGCCTTGCCCGGCCTCAAAATAGCTCCGACCACGCCCGTTCTTCGAAGCGCATAAAAGACCCGCGCCCCGCCGAATCGCTGACCCGCCTGAGATACAGACCTATTCGCCGCCGAATCGGCTGGTCCGCACCACCCTCTCGACCCGCCGTCCCGGCATCGGCGACAAGCCAGAAAACGGACGAGTCGAGCCGGACAAGCGTCGCTTGGACCACGATGCCATCCATCGTCAGCGTGTGACCGACACTCTGCCCGATAACGAGCGAGTCTGCCTGGCTGCCAGCCCAGCCGGTGAAAGATGTCTGCACCGCCGACTCGGCGACGCTGAGCGCATGCAGGGAAAGGGACTCGCTCCCGGTGACGCGCACATCCTCATTCGTCGCGAGAAACGCCCCGACTATGAGAGCGCCAAGAACAACAACGCACAAAAGCGCGGCAATGAGCGCGAAGCCGCCACGGCGCCGCGGCATCACGGAAGGTTTCGCAGCGCAATTGAAACGACGGCCGAGTCGCCCGCGGCCTTCGGCGATCCGCCGATCGTAACCGGAGTTGGACTGAGAGCGCGCGCAACGATCTCGATCCGCGTCACTCGAAGGGGGTCGGCGCCGGCGGTGAGCTGGACGCCCGATACGTCGAGATATCGGAACAGGACGCCGGTCCGCGTCGTGTCGGAGCTGTACGACCTGTAGTAGCCACTCAATGGCTGAATCGAGCCGCATACCGATACGCCGACCGCATTGCAGCGCCGATATCCGAGATACCACTTGCCATCAGACGATTTGTACAAGCTGTAGCGCCCGCGGCGAATGAACCTGACGGGACTGCCCGACGAAATCGGAGGCGGCGACGGCAGAAGGGTGAGCACGTAACTGAAAGTCGAACCGCCGGCGCCCGCGAGTCCGCTGGTGGCTGTACATACTGAGGCAGCGGAGCGGGTGGAAACACCGCGAATCCGATAGCGTTCCCAGGCCCCCGGAGCGCCCGATACGGACCGGTATATGAGGGCGAGATCGCCGGTATCGGGAACGGCTAGCCACGAGGTGAACCCGAGCGCGAGCGAATTCGTAGGCGCGAGAGCCACATCGGCTGCGCCCACCGAGCCGCAGGCGACCGATGTCCCCAGCCCCGAGAAGAGCTCGATCGCCGAATCCGCCATCAGCCGAATTGTGTCGCGTGGCGCCGCGCCGCGAATCTCCTCGGAAAGAATCAGCGCGGCATCGCGAACACTCCGCCGCACGTCGAGCGATTCACTCGTGGCGCGGTACCACCGCTGCTGACTGGAAAGTGTAGCGGAAACCAAGCCCCCAACGAGCGCCGAGAGCCCGATGACGGCAACGATCTCCACCAGAGTGAATCCGGCACGAACGCGATTGGTCAAGGTGCGCACGGAATCGTGGACGCGATGGTTTCGCGGCGAGTGGAGCCGCCCGCCACGTAGCTGACGCTGACGACGGCGTCGAGCCCCGACGCCGAACGCGAGACGGTCCACACCGAAGTCATCCCGCCACGGATCTCGCTTCCGCTTCGCGCCGCACCGCACGCAAAACTCCTCATCGTCTCGATTCGGTTCGATGCCAGTCGGGACGCCCGCTCCCGCGCCGATGACACGCTCAGCGACCGAAGGATCACGGCGCTTGTCGCGGCGAGGCCGAGTGCCCCGACCGAAAATACGAATACGGCGAAAACCAGCTCGATCAATGTGAAACCTGTCCGGCGGTTCATACCACCACCTAAACCCTCTGCTCGCGGACGTGCGAACGCCGAGCAGCGCGCGCCGAACCTTTACAGCGCAAAAAAAAGAGGGCGCCTCTCGGCGCCCTCCCAACAGCTCGTCAGAGCCGCAGCATCAGGTGCAGGTGATCAACCCTGCCGTAGACATAGCGCACGTCTTCGTCGTGAGAGCGTGCGTCGCGCTCGCCGACCAGGCGTTCGGGCTCGTGGTTGCCGTGGCAGTCACTGTCACGTCCTTCGACGGCGCAAAGCCGACCGCCGATCCGTCGCCCGAGAAGTACTTGCCGCCGCTGTCGGCAGCATAGCTCTCTTCGTGCGTCGCGAGATTGCGAAGATCCGACTTCATCGCGGCGACGTAGGCCTTGTCCTTCGTGTTGGCGAACTTTGGAATCGCGATGGCGGCGAGGATGCCGATGATCACGACCACGATCAGAAGCTCGATGAGGGTGAAGCCCTTTCTGCTGCGCAGCATGCTCCGCTCCTTGTGCATTGGGTCAAATGACCTGTTTATGAAAAGCGACCGATTGACGAGCGGTACCGGGAAAGGCAACGGCGAGGCCAAGCGGGGCGTATCGGGCAACCTGTTGCAGGGCCTCACTTTGGAAAATGCCACACTCCCGCCCGCGCCATCGGAATGCCGCATCCTGCAAACCATCGTTGCAAAATGCCTCGGTTCCGAACTATTTGTTTAGCTCCCTATGCCGAAGCGAGCCAGCTTTCGGTACAGAGTTGAAGGATCGATTCCGAGTATCTCGGCGGTACGGGACTTATTCCCGCCCTCCGCTTCCAGAACCCATTGGATGTAGGCCCGTTCGATTGTATCGAGCGTCGGATTCGGATGCGGCTCATTGTTAACGAGCGGCTTTGAGGAGCGATCGAGGACACGCTCCGGCAGCGACGATGGCGCGATCGTCGCGCCTTTGCTCAGAATGGCCGCGCGCTCGAGCGCGTGCTCAAGCTCGCGCACATTTCCCGGCCAGGAATACTCCGCAAGCGCTTGCACTGCTTCCGGCGTCAGCGTCTTGGCCGGCTCTCCATTCTGTTCGGAAGTCCGCTTCAGGAACGATTCGGCAAGCAGCGGAATGTCGTCCTTCCTCAGTCGAAGCGGAGGCAGTGAAATCGAGATGACGTTGAGGCGGTAATACAAATCGGGGCGAAATCCCCCGCGCCGAATTTCATCCTCGAGGTCGCGGTTCGTCGCCGCTATGACGCGCGCGTTTACGGGGATCGCCTCCGTTGCGCCGACCGGAATCACCTCGCGTTGCTGGAGTACACGCAGCAGCTTCACTTGCGTCGCGGCAGTCGTCTCGCCGATTTCGTCGAGGAAAAAAGTGCCGTTGGTTGCCGCGCTGAAGAGCCCCGTCTTGTCACGCACCGCGCCGGTGAACGAGCCCTTCACGTGGCCGAACAGCTCACTTTCCAGCAAACCTTCGGGCAGCGCGCCGCAATTGATCGAGAGGAATGGTCCGCCGGATCTCTCCGACAGCTCGTGTATGTATCGCGCGACGACTTCCTTGCCCGTTCCCGATTCGCCCTGCAGCAGCACCGTTGATTCCGTTCCCGCCACCGAGTCTGCTACGTGCAGCGCGTCGAGCCACGGCTTGCTGGCGCCGATCGGCTTTCCGATGCGGCTTCGCTTTTTCGCTTCCTGCTTCAGCGATTTATTCTCCGCCTTGAGCGTACGCGTCTCGGCGGCACGGCGGAGAATCGCCACCAGATCGTCGTTCCGGAACGGTTTTTGGATGTAATAAAACGCGCCGCTGTTCACCGCCTGAATCGCCGTTTGCAAGCTCGCTTGTGCCGTCATCAGAATCACCGCGGCGTCCGGATCCTGATTCCGCGCGGCGTTGAGGACCTCGAGTCCGCTCACGTCCGGCATCCGCACGTCGCTGAGGACAATCTCCGGCCGCAGCTCGGCTATCTGCTCCAGCCCGCGTTTCCCGCCCAGCGCGGTGTGCGTGGTGAACCCCTCGCTGCGAAGGAGAATTTCCATCGCCTCGAGGATTCCCGCCTCGTCGTCAATGACGAGGACCGACGGTCCGCCGATCTCAGCCATCGGCGACACGTCCGGAGGCGAGGGAATCGCCGCGCAGTCTCGGAAGCACGATGG
>JALYYD010000039.1 GCA_030946775.1 Gemmatimonadota bacterium | reverse complement strand
TTCCGGGTCAACATGTTCACGCCAATTTGGGCGATCTGCATCGGGCTTATGATGGCTATCGCTGCCATCGTACCGTATGAAACGCCTTGGATGACGAGCGACTTCACTCGTCGAGCACGAAAGTTCGGCCCATAGCGCCACGCAGCCATTTCCGGCCGTTGCGGCTTTCCCACACGCACGAGCTCGAGTCCTTCGGAAAGCCGAGCTAGTCCGATGTGTTCCGTCGAGAGGCGGAGATGCGTCGCACGGAATCGTCGTTCGCAGTCCTCAATCGCTTCCCAACGTTCCTCGATGGGAGTGAGATTCCATCGCGAGCAGCTTGGGCAGACGACCCAAAGGCGACCTTTCGCCTCGTCGAACGCCAGCCGCCGACCAATCGGGAAGCGCTCGATTACCTGATTAGCGCCGAGCTCGGAATGGCAGAAGAGGCACTTGGTGTACATCGCTCAGCCGCCGCAGTTCCGCGCCAGTCGCTTCGCCTTTTGAGAGTTCGGAAATAGTCCGAGCGCGCGGTTCACATACGGGCGCGCAGTCTCACACTTCCCGCGGTTAGCGTAAATCTCTCCCGCGCGAACGTTGATTCTGTAACTGCCCGGATCCCACGCAGCCGCGCTTGCCCAATCCTTCGTGTGGGTGCCGTAACCGACGGTGGACATCGCCACGATCTGCGTCGCGCTGCGGGCAACCGAGACAACCAACAATATCGTCGCGATTGCTGAAGCGATCGACCACCAACGTCCGACGCGCATTACATCGTCGCCCATCCTCCGTGCGCCGCTCGTCGCGCCGACGATGCTCCAGATGAGAAACGCCGGTGCCGCCAAGAGCAGCGCGACATCGAACGCGCTGACCACAGCGGTCGCGACGATGGTTCCAATCAACACGAGCTTTACCAGCACCACATCTCCATCGCCGAACTCCGCCCATCTCCGGAAGGCGCCGAAGAACAGAACGACGAACACTCCGAGAAGTGCCGCGGCCGCTACGAATCCTCTCTCCGACACGAACGCCACCCAGTCGCTGCTCGGCCACGGGTTTGCCGTCATTCCGTCATCGGCCAGGGAGCGATCGTTCGACGGCGCGTATTTCGTGTATCGCACCGGCCAGTTTCCGGGGCCGACGCCGAAGATCGGATTCGCCATCGCCATTTTCAGCGAATTTTCGTACTGCGCCAGCCGCCCCTTGCCGCTCCCCTTCGAGTAGTCCACCATCCCCTTTGCCGAATCGAGATACGGCGAATCGCTCTTCCAGTTGAGAGTGTTCGGCATCACCCCCGAGATCGCGCCACCGAGGAAGAGCGCGAGGAGGAAGCGCGCGAGGCGGCCACCGACTTGTCCGTGCGGCCAATACTTACGCGACGCAAAGAGCGGAATAAGGATGAAGACGACCGACGCGGCGACCGCAAGCCACGCCGCTCTCGAACGCGAGAGAACCAACGCAGCGCCTACAACGGCACCGCCGACCGATCCCAGCAGCGCGCCGAATGATCGCTTCGAACTCACAGTGCAGTACGAAAGCGCGGGAAGCCCGATCGCGGCGATGTGTGCTATGAAGTTGCGATTGCCAAGCGTGCCGCCGGGCGCGCGATTCAATGTGAAGTACTCGGTCTGGAGACCGTATGTCTGCGCGAGGCACGTGAGTGAGACGGCGACTGTCGAGACCGCCGCGGCAATAAGAACCGAGCGATACGCTCCGTCAGCTCCAATTCGTCTTGACGCCCAAAACACCATCGCGCTCGCAATGCTCAGTCCCAGCGCGCGCTGCGCGAGCCAATGGTTAGTGGCGAAGATCGCCGAAGCGAGACTCCACACAACGAAAAGCGCGAGCAGCTTGTCGGCGAGATCGACCTTCATCTCCTTCGCACGGATCACGAGCATCAAACCGGCGACGAGGGCGACCGTGTTGAGGATTAGATCCTTCGGAACGAAGTAGCGGTCGAGTTCGAAGATCTTGTACGGAAGCGCGACCAGCATCGCAACGACGACGCCGGCCTGGAGGAGCCGTGCCGCCGTTTTCGTCACGCGGCGAACGCCGAGGTTCCCGGGTCCGGTGCCTGCACGGGGCCGCGGCCATCGTCAACGCCAAGGCCGATGAACATCGCGCCGAGCACGAGCAGCGCCGATGTGAAAAACGGAATGCTGTGCCCGAATCGGTCATACGAGAACCCAGCCCAAAGAGGAATCACCACGCGGCCGATTCCGCCGAAGGTCTGCTGCACGCCCATATATAATCCGCGCTCGTTGCTGGCGATGTGGCGCGACAGCATCGACGTCACACAGGGGAATGTGAACGCGGTTCCTAGCGGCACCAGTGCGATGGCGACGGCGAGAACGACATAGTCGCGGGCGAGCGGCATTCCGGCGAGCCCGATAGCGAGCATCACCAGACCGGCGCGTGAAAGCTTTGCCTCGCCAAAACGATCCACCATCCAGCCCAGGATTCCGGCGCGGGTGATGACGGAAATTACGCCGACGTAGGTGAAGAAGATCCAGACGTGATTCTTATCCACGTGGAACCGATCGTAAAGAAAGAGCGCCAGCACGACGTTCATTCCCGAAAACGCTCCCATCGCAATCGCGTAAACCCAGATCAGTCTTGGCGCCGGCTCGCCGGCGTGAGTGATGACTCGCGCGATCGCTTCACGCGATGCACGGGGCTTCTTCTCCGACACCTGCTTCATATCGCGCGATTCCTTGAGATACCGCCACGCAAAAAAGACGTTGACGATGCAGAGGGCAGCGGCGGTAAGCCCAGGGCCGTGCTTGCCGAACTTGAGGAGAGCGAGGGATCCGATGACGGGGCCAATTGCGACGCCGACATTCGTCGCCGCGGAAAGCCAGCCCAACGCCTTTGCGCGATTCCTCTGTTCGATGGAATCGGCGACGTACGCTTGGATCACTCCCACCGTTCCACCGCCGGCGCCCTGAACCACGCGGGAGAGCAGCAGCAGCCAGATCGATCCCGCGAATGCGAACACGATGTACGCGATCGCCGACGCTGTCAGTCCAACGAGTAGCGCAGGCCGGCGGCCGTACCTGTCGGAGAATCTTCCCCACAGCGGGGCGCTCAAGAGCTGCGCCACAGTAAACGATCCGAATATGATCGCGACGACAAGCGATCCCGCCCCCAGGTCCCGCGCATAGTAGGGCAGCAGCGGGATGATCATCAGAACGCCGACCATATCCACGAAGTTCGTGATGATGAGCACGAACAGCTTTCCCCGGGCTGCCTCGGAGATTCTTCCGCGAACCGCCGGCGTCATTTAGTGGCTCGCTTTGCCGAGCGCTGCTGGCGCGACGGCGCGTCCAACGAGTCCGGCCAGTGCGATGATCGTCAGCGCGTAGGGGATCATCTCAATAAACTGTCCGGCGATGACGTGGCTCCCCTGGAGCTGGATCTGCAGCGTCTCGGCGGCCGCGAACAACAGACAGGCAAGCGCAGCCTTGAACGGCTCCCATCTGCCGAAGATCACGGCCGAAATCGCGATGAATCCGCGGCCTGCAGTGAGATTGTCGGTAAATGCGTGCTGCGAGATCGTCAGGTACGTTCCGCCGAGCCCGGCAAGAATCCCGGAGATGACCACCGACACGTACTGCACGCGCTGCACGGGAATGCCGAGGCTGGCCGCAGCTTCCGGATGCTCACCAACGGCGCGCACTCTCAATCCGAACTTCGTCTTGTAGAGAAGGAACCAGACGAAGGGAACGGAAAGCAGGCCGAGCCACACCAGCGGATTGTCGAGGCCGGTTACACTCTTGTCGCCGCCAAGTCCGGCGATGCGCGGCGAATTCGACGAGCTGTGGAAGGCGAGCTTGAGGAAAAATCTCGTAGCCCCGAGCGCGAGAAGATTGATTGCGATGCCTACAACGACTTGATCGGCGCGATAGCGAATCGTGGCGACGGCGTGAATGAGCGCCATAACAATACCGCCGGCTATTCCGGCGAGCACCCCCATCCACGGATTGCCGGTGTAGTACGCGCCGAGCGTGGCCGTGAATGCGCCGGTCAGCATAAACCCTTCAAGGGTCAGACTGATGACTCCCGCTCGCTCGGCGACCACTCCTCCGCTCGCGGCGAAGAGGTAGGGAACAGAGATGCGCAAAACCTGGGTAATCAGAAGTCCGATACTCATTGCGCCACCTTCTTTCTGCTGCCGAGTAGGAGCCTGCGCACTTCGGGAACGGCGGCGCTGATGGCGATGATGACAATCGCCTGGAGGACGTCGGCGATCTGCTTGGGAACGAAGGCGTGAATCGCGAGGCCACCCTGTGACAGAGTCGCGAACAACAGTGCCGCGGCGAGAACTCCGAACGGATTGTTGCGTCCGACGAGAGCGACGGCGATGCCGAGGAACCCGGCGCCGGTCGCGAAACCGTCTTCGAAGTAGTGCTCGTAGCCGAGCACGTAGTTGATGCCGCCGATGCCGGCGATGGCGCCGGATAGAATCATCGCCTTCATCCAGACGTTTCGCACGCTGATGCCGCTGTACTCGGCGGCCTCAGGCTGGAGCCCCGCGGCGCGGAGCTCGTAACCGCTGCGCGATTTGAAGAGGAAGTACCAGAGCGCGATGGCCACGAGGATCGCGACGAGTATCGAGAGATTGGCCGCGGCTCCGTGAAAGACGGGAAAGAACTGCTGAAGACGCGGAAGGAATCCGGCGCGGATCGTCGCGGTGTGAACGGATTCCGGCCGATGCAGATGCGCCGTAATCAGCCAGTTGATGAAGGCAAGGACGATAAAGTTCAGCATTATGGTCACGATCACCTCGTGCGCGCCGAACTTCGTCTTGAGGACGGCGGGAATCGCTGCGACTCCGCCGCCTAAAACACCCGCGGCAATAATGCAGAGGATAATCGCGATGATGCCCGGCGTCGCGGCGGGAAGCCAGATGCCGACCATCGCCGCGGCGAGTCCGCCTGCCGCGATCTGGCTTTCCGCGCCGATGTTGAATAGTCCCGCGCGAAGGCCGATCGCGATCGCCATTCCAGTGAACGCCAGCGTAGTCGCTTTGTAGAGAACCTGGCCGAATCCGTACCAGTTGCCCCAGGTGCCTTCGAGGAGCATCCGATAGACCGGACCAGGCGCCTGTCCGTAGCTGATGATGAGGAGATCGCCGCAGATGATCGCGATGAGAAGCGCGATGACCGTGGGAAGGATCGCTTCCTCGATCTGGGCGCGAAGTTGATTGCTCACGCCGCGCCCTCCTTCTTCGCCCCGATCATATACTCGCCGAGCTGCTCGGTCGTCGCGGTCGAAGCATCGACGACCGCCGCGAAGTGGCCGCGATACATTACCGCGATTCTGTCGCTGAGCGCCATCACTTCATTGAGCTCCGCGCTCACGAGGAGGATTGCCTTGCCTTCATCGCGGGCGGCGAGGAGCTGCGCGTGAATGAATTCGATCGCGCCGACGTCAACGCCCCGTGTGGGCTGCGACGCGAGGAGAACGGTGAAGCCGTGACCCATCTCACGCGCGAGAACGATCTTCTGCTGGTTGCCGCCCGAGAATCCACGCGCGTAGGCGGCGGAAATCGGCGGGCGGATGTCGTATGCCGCAACCTGCTTCGCCGCATAGTCGCGGATCTTCCGGTCGTTGAGCCAGCCGCTCAGGCTGAACTTGTTCTGAACCCCAAGCACGAGATTATTGGCGACGGAATAGTCGAGCACGAGTCCGCGGCGATGGCGGTCTTCCGGAATGTGCGTCAGGCCTACGTCGCGCCGCTGCGCCACGTCGAGATTCGTCACCACCTTGCCGTCAATGCTGATCGTGCCGCTGTCAACTTTGCGGAGGCCGGCGATCGCTTCGATCAGCTCGGTCTGCCCGTTTCCCTCCACGCCGGCAATGCCGAGTATTTCACCCGGAGCCAGCGAGAAGGTGACGTTGTCCACCACTCGGCCGCGGATCGCATCGGTGACGACGAGATTGCGCACCTCGAGTCCAGCGCCCGCGGTCGGTGTCGCCGCGCGGACCGTAGCTCGCGATCCGCCGCTCATCTTGTCGCGCGCGCTGAGCACGACTTCGCGGCCAACCATCTCCTTCGCGATCTCGCTCGGCGTGGTGTCCTTCGTCACCAGCTTGCCGACGGTCTGGCCGGCTCGCATCACGGTGATGACGTCAGTGAGATCCATCACCTCATCGAGACGGTGGGTGATGAGAACGATCGTGCCGCCGTTGTCGCGCATCTTCCGCATCACGTTCCAGAGCTCTTTCACTTCCGGAGGCGAGAGCACCGCGGTCGGCTCGTCGAGAATCAGAATCTTGGCGCCGCGGAAGAGCACCTTCAGGATCTCCACGCGCTGCGCTTCGCCGACGGAGAGGTCGGAAACCTTCCGCGTCGGGTCGATGACGAGCCCTGTGTCGCGTCCGAGCTTTTCGACCGCAGCGTTCGCCGCGTCGCCGTCGAACATCCCGTTCTTTGTCGGTTCCATCCCCAGCACGATGTTCTCGGCAACCGTCAGCGTAGAAACGAGCATGAAGTGCTGGTGGACGATTCCGATTCCCGCCTTGATCGCATCGGGCGTCGTCCAGCCGGTGACGTCGCGGCCGTTCACTTCCATCGTGCCCGCGTCGGGCGACTGGAGTCCGCCGAGGATTTTCATCAGGGTGGACTTTCCGGCGCCGTTCTCGCCGACGAGAGCGTGAATCTCCCCCGGCATCACCTCGAGCGATGCACCGCGGTTGGCGCGCACGGGGCCGAACGATTTCTCGATCCCCGTCATCCGGATCGCCGGTGTAACTGAAGGGCTCGTCATCTTTTGTCCGGCACCTTGATGCGGCCGGCGATGATGTCCTGCTTCAGCTGCTCGATCTTCGTATGGACGCTGTCGGGGATCATCGACTTGTTGTTCTCGTCGTAAACGTAGCCCACGCCCTCTTCCTTCAAGCCGAGCGAATAGACGCCACCCTTGAAGGTGTGATTGCTCACTTGCGCGATGGCGTTATACGTGGCGTTGTCGACGTGCTTGACCATCGAGGTCAGAACGTGTCCCGGCGCCTCGGCCCACTGATCGACATCAACGCCGATCGCTTTCTTTCCCGTGATACGCGCCGCTTCGAACACGCCCTGGCCGGTGCCGCCGGAAACGTGATAGATGACATTCACGCCCTGCTGATACTGGCTGAGCGCGAGCTCCTTGCCCTTGCCGGGATTCTTGAAGGCTTCCGGAGTGACGCCTGCGTACTGCGCGATGACTGTACAGTCGGAGCAAACGGATTTGACGCCGGCGCGGAATCCCGCTTCGAACTTGTAGATGAGCGGGATCTCCATACCGCCGACGAATCCGATCTTCTTAGAGCCGCCGACGAGAGCGGCGAGCGCGCCGACGAGAAACGAGCCCTCTTCTTCGCGGAACTTGAGGGCGGCGAGATTCGGCGGGGGCGCGATTGCGTTTCCAGCGGAGTCGGTGGCCAGCGCGAAATCAATTCCGGCGAACGAATTGTTCGGGTATTCCTTGGCGAGGCGTGTTAGATCGTCGCTGAACGCGAAGCCAACGCCCACCACCAGATCCATTTTCTCGGCCGCAAAAAGGCGGAGACCGGACTCGCGGTCGGCTCCTTCACCCGGCTCGATGAGGCTGACGTTCGTGCCGAGGTGCTTGATGGCGCTGTCAGCGCCGTGCCAGGCGCCGTCGTTGAACGACTTGTCGCCGAGCCCGCCGATGTCGAGAACGATGCCGACGTGGGCGGCGCCGGGCGTGCCATTTCCGGCAATCCCCTTCGGGTGCGCAAAGAGGAGGGCAATGTGTGCCAGGAGCAGCGCACCCGTCAGGATTAGGAGTTTCCGCATGCGGGGGAAAGAATCGTAAACGCACCACCCGTATGCAAGGACTTTCTAGGGGAGAAATGGCCTTGTTTTCTCCACTCGCGCGCGGGGGCGGCGCAGCATTGATTTGAGACCATGGCGGAGCGGGTCCGAACGAGATTCCTGGTTGTCGGGAGCGGGGTGGCGGGGCTGCACACGGCGTGGCGCAGCTCACTGCACGGAGACGTGACCGTTTTGACAAAACGGTCGCTTTTCGACAGCGCGACCGCGTATGCCCAGGGCGGAATCGCCGCTGCGCTGGGGGCGGGAGATTCGCCCGAGCTCCATCGTATCGACACCCTCGCCGCCGGAGCCGCGCTATGTGATGCGAAAGCAGTCGAGGTGCTGGTCGAAGAAGGGCCAGCGCGCGTGCGTGAACTGATCACGGCCGGCGCCGAGTTCGACCTCGAGCCGGGGGGGAAGCTCAAGCTCGGGAAGGAAGCGGCGCATTCGAGGCGCCGCATCGTCCACGCTCACGGCGACCAGACGGGCGCCGAGGTGGCGCGAACGCTGATTCACCGCGTGCGCGAAACGGAATCGATCGACGTGATGGAAAAAGCCCGGGTGCTCGAGCTCATCGTGCACAACGGTGTTTGCCACGGAGTCCGAGCGGCGGTCGCCGGAAAAGCGGTGGAAATCATCGCCGACGCGACGGTTTTGGCGACGGGCGGGTGTGGGCAGGTCTATCGCTATACGACCAATCCCCAGGTCGCGACCGGCGACGGGTACGCGATCGCGCATCGCGCCGGCGCGAAGCTCGCAGACATGGAGTTCGTCCAGTTTCATCCGACCGCGCTCGATACGCCGGAGAACCCGCTCGCGCTGATCTCGGAAGCGGTTCGCGGTGAGGGAGCCGTTCTTCTCAACGAGGAGAAAGTTCGCTTCATGACGAGGCGCCACAAGCTCGCCGAGCTCGCGCCGCGGGATATCGTGGCGCGCGAGATATTCCGCGAGAGGAAAGGCGGCCGCTCCGTCTGGCTTGATGCGCGAAAGCTCGGACGTTCTTTCGAGAAGCGCTTTCCGGGAATTTTCGCCCTCTGCAAAGCACGCGGCATCAATCCCGGGAAGGATCTCATCCCGGTGACGCCGGCCGCGCACTATATGATGGGCGGAATCGTGACCGATCTCCGCGGGCGGGCGAATCTGAGCGGCCTTTACGCCTGCGGCGAGGTTTCGCGCACGGGCGTTCACGGCGCGAACCGCCTGGCGTCGAATTCGCTCCTGGAGGGACTCGTTTTCGCCGAGCGAGTCGCGCGCGACATGATCGAAACGGTGAAAAAGGTGCCGGCGCCGCGGAAGGTGAAGTGGTCGGTGCCGACTCTCAGGGACCGCGGCGCGGCTCAGGTCGCGGCGGATGACGTCCGGCAGGTGATGTGGGATTACTGCGGGATCGATCGCAGCGCCAAGGGGCTGCGGCTGGGCCTCGACTCGCTCGATGACATCGAGAAGCGCCTCCCCTACGGCGCGACGGAAGAGGCGAACATGGTGGAGACGGCTCGGCTCATCGCCGAGGGCGCGCTGTTGAGAAAGGAGTCGCGCGGCGGACATTATAGAAGCGACTTCCCGAGGACGAAACGGAAGTGGAAGGGGAAGCACATCGAATGGTGAACGACGACGAGTGACTTCTGACGAGTGAATTCGGGAAGGAGATGAGCGATTCTGTGAAACCATATATGGAGCTGCAGGAAGAGATAAGGCGTCTCGCGAAGGAGCGAAACGCCGTCATTCTCGCGCACAACTACGAGCGTGCCGAGGTTCAGGATGTGGCCGACTTCGTTGGCGACTCGCTCGGGTTGAGCCGCGAGGCGGCAGCCACCAAAGCGGACGTGATCGTTTTCTGCGGCGTGCACTTTATGGCGGAGACGGCCGCCGTTCTTTCGCCCAACAAGATAGTTCTGCTTCCCGATCTGGCAGCCGGATGCTCGCTCGCGGCGACGATCGACGCAGACGAGCTGCGCGCGTGGAAGGCAGAGCATCCGGGCGCCGTAGTCGTTTCATATGTGAATACGACCGCTGCGGTGAAGGCGGAGAGTGACTACTGCTGTACATCGGGCAACGCAGTCGAGATTGTGAACTCGATTCCCCCCGACAAGGAGATCCTCTTCCTTCCCGACATGTTCCTCGGCGCACACGTGCGACGGGTAAGCGGGAGAAAGAACATCCACGTCTGGATGGGTGAGTGTCACGTTCACGCCGGAATCGATGCGGAAGACCTCGCGGCGCAGCGCGCGGCGCATCCGGGGGCCGAATTCCTGATTCATCCTGAATGCGGGTGTGCGACGAGCGTCGTCGAGGCGATGAGCGCGGGTGATGTCGATCCGCGCGGGGTGCAGATTCTCTCGACGGAAGGGATGATCAAGCGGCCGAAAATCTCCGGCTCCGACGAGTTCATCGTCGCGACCGAAGTTGGAATTCTACATCGGCTGCGCCGCGAGAATCCGAGCAAGACGTTCTACGCCGCGAACGAAGACGCGGTGTGTGCATTCATGAAAGTCACGACGCTGCCAAAAGTTCTGCATTCGCTGCAGGCGATGGAACATCGGATCACCGTCGACCCGGAGGTCGCGGCGCGGGCGAGGCTCGCAATCGAGCGAATGATTGCCATTGGTGGAAACGCACCGCTGTCGCCCGCGCCGGAAGCGGCCGACGACCCGGGGGAATGACGTCACGCAGCGCGGCTGATCTCGCGGCGAAGGGGTTCTCGCCGGAAGAGGGATTGAAGTTCCCGCTCAACAAGAACGAGCTGGCGGCGCTGGTTTCATCCGCGCTCGAAGAAGACGACGCGAAACACGACATCACCACTGCCGCAACGATTCTCTCCGACCGCCGCGCGGGGTGCCGGATGGTGGCGAGGCGGAGCGGGGTGATCGCCGGCCTCGTGCTGGCGCGGGAAGCGTTCTGCCAGGTAGACGACGCGGTACATATTCGCTCGGAGATCAGCGACGGCACACACGTCGCGGCGGGAACGCCGCTGATGTTCCTCTCCGGCCACGCGCGGTGCCTGCTTTCCGCGGAAAGAGTCGCACTCAACTTCGTGCAGAAGCTCTCGGGAATCGCGACTCTGACCGCGCAGTACGTGGACCTGGTCAGCGGGACGAAAGCAAAGATTCTGGATACGAGGAAGACAACGCCGGGCTGGCGAAAGCTCGAACGCTACGCGGTGCGCGCCGGCGGCGGAATGAACCATCGCTTCAACCTCGGCTCGGCGGTGCTGATCAAGGACAATCATCTCGCCGCGGTTGACGGCCACATCAGTGTCGCGGTGAATCGCGCGCGCGCGATCGCGCCGAAGGGAATGAGCGTAGAAGTCGAGTGCGACAGTCTCACGCAGGTCGAGGCCTCGCTTGCCGCGGGCGCGGACGTGATACTGCTCGACAACATGGCGCCAGCGATGATGTCTGAAGCGGTGGGGCTCGTGGGCGGAAAGGCGGTGACGGAGGCGTCGGGTGGAGTGAATCTTCAAACCGTCCGCTCGATTGCGGAAAGCGGAGTTGACTGGATATCTATCGGCGCGCTCACGCACTCCGCCCCAGCGCTCGATGTCGCGCTGGATTTCGATTGATAACTCAAGAGAGGTAGCCAATGGATCGTCGCGATTTCATCAGGAACGGTGCTCTTTCGGCGGCGGTAATTGCCGGCGCGAAGCCGGCGAAGGCATTGACCGGCGTTAATCGGGAGGTATCGGCAGGGTCGGCGTCTGTGTTCGATCTCGATGAGAAGACTATCACCGACCTCCAGCAGATAATGAGCTCCGGCAAAAGAACCTCTCAGCAGATCACGCAGATGTATCTCTCGCGTATCGATCGGCTCAACAAGCGCGGACCTGCGCTGCACGCTGTCATCGAGATAAATCCTGAAGCGTTGTCGATTGCCGCCGCGCTCGACGCCGAGCGAAAGGCAAGGGGACCGCGAGGCCCGCTGCACGGGATTCCGGTGCTGATCAAGGACAACATCGACACACACGACCGGATGACTACGACGGCGGGATCGCTCGCCCTCGAGGGCTCCATTCCGCTCAAGGATTCGTTCATCGCCGCGCGGCTTCGCGCGGCCGGCGCAGTGCTGCTCGGAAAGACGAACCTCAGCGAGTGGGCGAATTTCAGATCATCACACGCGTCGAGCGGATGGAGCGGACGGGGTGGTCAGGCGAAGAATCCGTACGTGCTCGACCGCAATCCGTGCGGATCGAGCTCCGGGTCGGGGGTAGCTGTGGCGGCAAACTTGTGCGCTGTCGCGGTGGGAACCGAGACCGATGGTTCGGTTGTGTGCCCGTCTTCCGCGAACGGGATCGTCGGCATCAAGCCGACGCTCGGACTGCTGAGCCGCAACGGAATCATCCCCATCGCGCACAGCCAGGACACCGCCGGTCCTATGGCGCGAACCGTTCGCGACGCCGCGATTCTCCTCGGCGCGATGGCGGGAGAAGATCCAAGCGATTCGGCGACAGCCGGATCGTCTGCGCACTCATCCTCCGATTACACCAAGTACCTCGACGCAAACGGCCTGCGCGGTGCACGCATTGGTGTCGTCCGCGCCAAGTACTCGGGCTTCAACGACGACGTGGACAAACTCGTCGCGGATGCGATCGAAGCAATGAAGCGCGGCGGAGCGTTCATCGTGGATCCCGCCGACATCCCGACTGCGGGAAAATTCGACGACTCCGAGTTCGACGTCCTGCTCTATGAATTCAAGGCCGACCTCAACACGTATCTCGCGTCGCTCGGCCCGAATGCTCCAGTGAAGTCGCTGGCCGACATCATCTCCTTCAACGAGAAGCATCGCAGCACGTCGATGCCCTGGTTCGGGCAGGACATAATGATCAAGGCGCAGACGAAGGGGCCGCTCACGGAGCAGAAATATCTCGACGCGCTCGCGCAGGATCAGAAGATGTCACGCGAGCAGGGAATCGACGCCGTGATGAACGAGCACAAACTGGACGCTCTCATTGCACCGACAGGCGGACCGGCGTGGCCGACCGATCTCCTCAACGGCGATCACTACACCGGCGGCTACTCCACGCCGTCGGCGGTCGCCGGATATCCGAACATCAACGTGCCGATCGGGTTCGTTTCCGGGCTGCCGATTGGACTGTCGATATTTGGCAGAGCGTGGAGCGAGCCGACACTGCTTCGCATCGCGTATTCCTACGAGCAGGCGACGAAACATCGCCGCCCGCCGAAGTTCATCCCGACGCTGGGCGCGTGAGCGTGAGCGAACGGAAACAAGCGACCCAATCTCTGCCGGCGCGGGTAGAATCGCCGCCGGAGGTGTGCGATGTGTGCGGCTCTTCCGATATCCGCGAGAGAAACTGCAAAGTCATCTGCGGCAACTGCCGGACGATACTGAAGAGCTGCGCCGACCTGTACTGATGGGAGTTTGACAGCAACAATCGGATGGGCCGAGGACGGGCGATCCGACAACTTCATCTCCGACACCGATCGGAGAGGAAGATGGGATTCTATGAAGCGACAACCGGGCGCGCACAAATGTTGAAGCGTATTGACGACGTTCTGCCGCCGGACACAGCATGGGAAGCAGTCTCGGCGCGCGACCGTTCATCAGACGGAAAGTTCGTCTTTGCCGTGCGGACGACGGGAATTTTCTGCCGCCCGTCGTGTCCCGCGAAGCGGCCCAACCGCGACAATGTCGAGTTCTTCCTCTCCGCCGAAGAGGCGCTCGCCGCCGGCTATCGCGCTTGTAAGCGCTGTGATCCCGAAGGAACTGTTCGTACGCTGGGAGAGAAGCGCGTCCGCGAAGCTGCGAAATACATTGAGAAGCACGCGAGCGAAACGATCTCGCTCGACGCGCTTGGCGTCCAGGTGAAGCTGAGCCCGTTCCACCTTCAGCGGGAATTCAAGAAGATCTTCGGACTCACTCCGCGCGCGTATCAGTCGGCACTCCGAGTTGGCACGCTCAAGTCCCGGCTGGCCACCGGCGAGAGCGTGAGCCGAGCCACATACGAAGCGGGATTTGGATCGAGCCGAGCGGTCTACGAGACGGCGACGAAAGCGATGGGGATGACGCCCGGTGAATTTCGTCGCGCCGGGGCAGGGAAGCAGATCCGCTTCATCGTCGGCGAGAGCGCGGTAGGAACGATTCTCCTCGCCGCGACCGATCGCGGAATTTGCTGGGTCTCGATCGGCGACAGTGCGCAGCCGCTCGAGCGAGATCTCGCGGAGACTTTTTCCGGCGCGACTATCACTGTCGCCAGGCCCGGCGATAGGCAGATCCGCGGCTGGCTCGCTTCGGTTACGGCGATCGCGGCGGGGAGAAAAACCGTCGCGCCTCCACTCGATGTAGCCGGCACCGCGTTTCAATTAAAAGTTTGGGAGGCGCTGCGCAAGATTCCCGCGGGAGCCACGCGCACGTATTCTGAGGTAGCAGCCGAGCTCGGGTCGGAAAGCTCATCGCGCGCGGTAGGGTCGGCGTGCGGTCGGAATCCCGTTTCGCTGTTGATCCCTTGTCACCGCGTACTTCGCGCTGATGGCGAGCTCGGCGGCTACCGCTGGGGCATCGAGCGAAAGGAAAAACTCCTCGCCGCTGAGAAGGGGAAGCTGAAGCGCAGCTAGACAGGCTTCGCTCCGTGTCTCTTGAGGCGGTATTCAAGGTATCGCTTCACGTCCGGCCACTCGTGCTTGAGAACGCTGTACATCACCGAATCGCGCGCGCTTCCGTCGCGCCTCGGCAAGTGGTGGCGGATGACACCGTCTTTCTTCGCGCCGAGCGCTTCGATCGCGCGCTGTGAGGTGAAGTTGAAGTTGTCGGTGCGGAGACCGACTACCGCGCAGCCGAGCTGCTCGAAGGCGTGAGTGAAGAGGAGCAGCTTGCAGGTCGTATTGACCCCCGATCGCTGCGCACTCTTTGCGTACCAGGTGTAGCCGATCTCAACCCGGTCAATGGAAGCGACGATGTCGTGGTATCGCGTGCTGCCGACAACGTCGCCGCTGGTGAGGTCGCGTACCGCCCACGGAAGCATCGTCCCCGCCGCTTGTCCGGCGGATGCGTCAGCGATGTACTTCCGCATCTGGTCCGGCTCGGGGACGGTCGTGAACCAAATCTCCCACAGCTTGCCGTCGCTCGACGCGGTGACGAGCTCGTCGTGATGGGATTCGGACAGCGGCTCGAGACGGACACCGTGCCCTTCGAGGGTGATGGACTGAGGATTGATCACGCAGGAATATTACCCGTTTAGCACCTGTTTTGCGGGGTTAACCAGTTTTGCACCGATTTTGCAATCATCTGCGCCCATTGCAGGACTCGTCTCTGGGAGGGGGCGAGCTTGGGTAAGGGACAGATGCGATTTCTCGGATTGCCATCGGACTGAACCCAAAAAAAGAAGGCGACTCGCAAGAGCCGCCTTCTTTTTTTATGTCTGGTTCAGCTCTCGACTACACCGCGTCGGAGAGGCTGGTGAAGTTGAAGTCGTGAACCTTGATCGGCGGCATCACCACGGCGCCGCCCTGTTCGGTGCCGGCGAGACGCATCGCCGGTCCGACAGCATCGAGGTTGTTGAGCATGAACAACGGCGACTCGTTGAAGCGGAAGTTCTTGATCGCCTTCGAGATCTTTCCATTCTCGATCAGGAACGTTCCGTCCCGGGTCAGTCCGGTATAGAGAATCGTGCGCGGATCCACTTCGCGCAGATACCAAAGCCGGGTGACGAGCACACCGCGCTGGGTGGACTTGATCATCTCGTCGAGCGAGGTAGGGCCACCCTGCATCTTGATGGACGTCGGATTGCCCGTCGGGATCTTCCCCTGCTTCTTCGCCCAGAAGCGCGAATAGGCGAGCTGCTTGAGACTTCCGTTCTCGATCCACACCTGGCGCGAGAGCGGGAGCCCCTGAAAATCGAACGGCCGTGAAAGCAGCTGCGGGTCCGCAGGATCGGAGAACAGCGTGACCCTGCTGTCCACGATCTTCTCGCCGACCTTGTTTCCGCCACCGGTCTTGGAGAATGGGCTGCGACCCTCATCGGCCTGACGCGCCGCTCCGTAGTTGGTGATCAGCTGAACGAGATCGCCGACCGCCTGCGGCTCGAGAATGACCGTGTATCGGCCCGGCTCGATGGCAACCGGGTTCTGCGACAGCCGCGCCTTCTCGATCGCGTGCGTGCTGAGCGCACTAAAGTCGAGCTGATTCCAGTCCGGATGCTCGGCGCCGGCCCATCCCGAGCCGGTGCCGTCGTTGCTGCGAACGGTCAGTGTGTAGTTCGCGTTCGTCTCGCGGTGATAGGCGAACATCCCGCTGCTGTTGCCGAGTCCGCCCGCCTGCGCGCTGACGATGATGAAGCCGGCCGCCTTGAGATCTCCGGACTTCCGCGCCGGCTCGAGAGCGGTGAGCGCCGCCTTTGCCCTGTCGCCGGCGGAAAGATTCGCCGTCGATTCGAACCACGCGTTGACCGGCGCGTAGGTCTGCGGCCCGAGCTGCGGCATCGCTTCCGGATCTTCGGGCGAAAGTTTCGCCAGCGCCTCGGACTGCGCGACCGCCCGGCGAAGCGATTCATCCGACGCGTCGTTGATGGAGACGACCGCGTGCTTGTTGCCGAACGAGCTCTGAACGTTGATCTGCCCGTCCGTGACGCCGCCCGAGGTCGACATCTGGTTCGCCGCGAAACGGACGTTCGTCGTGTAGCTGCTGCCCACGTTGACCGAGATGCTGTCGGCCTTCGACATCTTCACCGCGCGCTCGATGATGTTCTGCGTCTGCTCGCGGGTGAGGATCGCGCCGGCGGGAATCGCCGACGCGCTGCTGTCCAGGAGACGCACCGGAGCGCGCCTTCCTTCAATAGTTGCGCGGCTCACGCTTTCCTCCCGGTGTTGATGACGTTGATCTGCTTGAATTTGGCCGGCACGCATCCGTGGCTGACGGCGTTGATCTGTCCCGGCTGTCCCTTGCCGTCGAAGAAGCTGGCTCCGTTCGAATAGCTCTTCTTGCCCCCGATCATCTGCATCGAGTTCCAGAAATCGGGCGTGCGCATCTGATACGCGACGTCCTTGAGCGGCTGTCCGAGCTTGCCGTTCTTGATCTCGTAGAAGACCTGACCGCCGAACTGCGCGTTGTAGCGCTGCTGGTCGATGGAGAACGACCCGTCGCCGATGATGGCGATGCCGTTATCGGTGGACGCGATGATGTCCTCCCAGCTGATGTCCTTGTCGCCGGGGAGAAGCGAGACGTTAGGCATTCGCTGGAACTGGACATCGTTCCACGAATCGGCATTGCTGTTTCCGTGCGAGCGCGTCGGGCGTCCCTGCGAGTCGTACCACCACTTGAGCCAGTTCGCCTGCTCGCGTGTCTGCTGGTAGTCGTTCACGATTCCGTTCTTGATCAACAGATATTCTTCCGGCTTCACGCCATCGTCGTCCCAGCCGATCGTGGCGCAGTAGCCTTCCTGCGAGCGGTCGGCCTGGATGTTCATGAAGTCGGGGCCGTAACGGAACTTGCCCAGCATTTTCTCCGGAGGAGAAACGAAGCTCGTGCCGGCGTAGTTCGCTTCGTATCCCATCGCTCGGTCGAGCTCGGTCGGGTGGGCGATGGATTCGTGAATGGTGAGCCAGAGGTGGCTCGGGTGAAGCACGAGGTCGTACTTACCTACCTCCACCGATTTCGCGGTGAGCTTCTGCACAGCTTCGCCGGCCCACTTCTGCGCGTTTCCAACGACGTCCTGGGCGAGGATGTATTCGTACCCTCGGCCTGCCGGCATGATGACATTGGTGCGGTTCTGGAAGTCGGAGAAATCGGGGGCGACGGCGGCGATCTGCATCGGGAGCCAGCTCCTGATCGCCGTCTGAGTGATGACCGAGCCTTCCGTCGAGGCGAAGTTGCGCTCTTCCTTGACGAAGAACATCGCCGAGGTGACGAATCGCACGCCTTTGACCTTCATCGCTTCGGTGTTGGCCTGAATCAGAAGATCCGCCTTCTGCTCGATGGGGACGTCCCACGGATCGGTAGTGTAGGCGCTCTTCCAGTTCGCGTTGGGATATGCTTGCACCGGCGTGAGCTGCACCGGCTGGTCGGAGGCGATGCGATTCGCTTTTGCGATCGTGGTCGCTTCGCGGGCGGCGGCCACAACGCCATCGCGGGTGAGGGTTCGCGTTGCGGCGAAACCCCAGGTTCCGTTGACGAGAACGCGCACTCCGCATCCTAGAGAATCGGAGTCAACGGTGTTGATGATCTGCTTCTCGCGGGTGATGACGAAGTTCTGGCGGAATCTGCCGATGCGGGCGTCCGCGTAGTTGGCCCCGGACATCTTCGCGGCATTGAGCGCGTCTGCCATCAGCGCTTTGATCTCGCTGTCGGAGGGAACCTCCGTCGGGGGGGCCGCAGCGGCGCGCTTCATCACTTCGGCAATTGCTTCCTTGGGTGAGAAAGCTCCGACGGCGGCGAGAGCGGCCGCTGTGAGCGAGCCGTCTTTGAGAAAATCACGCCTTGTCTTCACGTGTGGGTGGGTTGGGGATGGGTGCGGGGCGTTCGCGGCGAAGCGAACGCCTCAGCTACAATACGGAATGGAACGGCTGAGCCGCAATCCGTACGGGAGGCGGCAGGGGATGGTTTCCGTGGCATTCGATAGTCTGACACCGGGCGCGGGTAAAGCGTTTGAGTGGGAACCGGGACTGCAACGGCAACTTGAGCCTACCTGCTAGGCCAGGAGCCACTTGCCTGGTGTCTTCAGTTGCCTTTACTAGGTCTCTTCCAAAATGGAATCCGAAACGAAGTAACCCCCCGCCTCCCGCACCGACGCCGCGATCGACCGCCGTGTGTCATCCACATCCTCTTCCTTGGAGTCGAGCGCGTTCCGGTTGGCGCGGAACCGTCGGCCTGACTCGACGCAGAAGAGATCGCACAGCGCCAGCTCGCGTAACGCGGCCTCGATTCCGCGGGCATCGATGATTGATTGCGTTCGCGCGATCACCGACGCCGTGGCAAAAAGCTCGATCGCCATGTTGGCGAGCCGCTCGAGGATGAGCTGCCGCTCCACGATCTTGCCACGATTGCGGTTCACGGCTCGATCTGCCGCGCCGCGCAGCTCCGACACGTGGCGCTCGAAAAATTCCTTGTGGCTCCCGAGACGCTCGTGGAGAGGGAAATCGAGTGTCGCCGTCGCTGTTCCGAGCAGCAGCTTCACGCGCGTCGTCGCGTAGCCGCCAAGCAGTCCGAGATTCTTCAGAGGCCGGCGAAGCGCGCTGCCGAGCTCCTTGAGGGATTCGGCCGGACCCTGAATGCCGTTCAGCGCGATGAAGAGTCGCAGCACTTCGTTCGCGCCTTCGAAGATGCGGTTGATGCGCGAGTCGCGCAGCGCGCGCTCATAGGGGTACGGCTTCACAAAACCGCGCCCGCCGGCGATCTGCACCATATCATCGCACACCCGCCAGATGAGCTCGCTGGCGAAGATCTTCGATGCAGCAGCTTCCAATGAATGATCGGCGTCGGGGCGGTCCACGAGAGAGGCAAGAATTCCGAGCATCGCTTCCGCCGCGTAGATGTCGGACGCGTACTGTGCCAGCTTGCGCTGCGTGATCTCGAAATCGGCGAGCGGATGATCGAACTGAATTCGCTCGCTCGCGTACTGCGTCATCTGGCCGAGCACTTTCTTTGCGCCGCCGGTGCAGCCGGCCGCGAGAGTGAGGCGTCCGCCGTTGAGAACGTGGACGGCGACGCTGAATCCCTTTCCCTGGACGCCGAGGACGTGGTCGGCTGGCACTTCCAGATTCTCGTAGACAAGCTCGGCTTGGGTCGATCCGCGAATGCCAAGCTTCTGAACCGTTCCGGCGATACGGAAGCCGGCGAAATCGGGCCGAATGATGAACGCGGTCGGGCGAAGAACCTTCTCGCCTCGGCGGATCGTCTCGGTTTGCGCGAATGTCGCGATCACACCGGCGCGATGTCCGTTGCCGATCCAGATCTTCCGCCCATTCAGAATCCATTTCGACCCGTCGGCGCTGAGTGTCGCCCTGGTTTTGATGTTCTGCGCATCGGATCCGATGTCCGGCTCGGTCAGCGCGTACGCGGCGAGCGTTTCTCCCTTTGCCAAGCGCGGCAGGTACATCTCCTTCTGTGCATCGGTGCCGCTGAGCACGATCGCCTTCGAGCCGAGCCCGCAGTGCACACCGACGAGCACTCCAAGTGAGGCATCGATGGACGATAGAGTGCCAAAAACGCGAGCATATGCAGCCGCGGAAAGCTCCAGGCCGCCATACTTGCGTGGCACAGTTAGTCCGAGAACGCCGAGCTCGGCGAGCGCGGCAATGACTTCATCCGGGATCGTCTCATCTTCGTCGAATTTCGCGGAGTCGATCAACCCGCTTCCGGCGAGATCGCGGATGCCTCTCATCAATCGGCAGACTGTCCGCGCCTCATCCGGATTTTGCTTATCCAGCGTTACCGGATACGGGAAGAGGAGTGAATCCAGAACCGCGCCGCAGAACAGCCCTCGTGTGAACGATGCCGTTGGAACTTCGCTCAACTGACGGACGGCTCGTTATTGGTGCGCCTGATCCAGCGCCAGTGGAGCAGGAACATCGTCGTCGCGAGAGCCAGGAACACGAGATTCGATATCAGCGACCGCAGCGCGCGGAACCGTGCCGAGTCGAGCTGTTCCGTGCGCTGCGATTGGTAGAGCTGGTGCAGCTCCTTCTCGCTAAGCGATGTATCGGGCGCCGCAGGTCCATTCGGCCTCGCCGAGCGACGCGCATCGAACTCGACCCGCCACATCTCGTATGAAGAAAGCGCTCCTGCGCCTCCGTAACTCGTCGCCCCCGCCGGATTTGCATAATCGAACGCCGCATCGATCACAGAGTGTGTTGAAACGAGAATAACGATTACGCAAATGAGACACACAGCATAGCCGTAAATCGTCGCAATCCGGCTGTTGATCCTATCCATCGCTACCCTCCTGTGTTGATTCGAGCCGGGCAATGAGTGCTGCTGCGGTGCTGACCGGCGCGCTGCACGTATAGTTGCGGCATACATACGCCGCTGCTCCTTCATCGGTCGCAGCGCGATCCCGCATCAGGGCAATATCGGATACCGACCCACCTGAGCCACCCGCCACCACCAGTGATGGAACGTAGGTTGTGGCGACGGCGCGCTCCAGTACGCTAAATGACGTAGAGCCGGGAGATCCGGTCAATGCAACTTCCGTCGCGCCGTAAATCTGCGCGTCGATCACCCCCAACAGATGACCGAATGCAGCCGGGTACTGCGCGAGCATTGGAGCGGCCGATGCCACGATGCTAGCGCTGATCTCACGATACTCGGCGACGTCGTAGAGATCTCCGAGGTGGAAGAGGAGTTCCGCGGCAAGCGAGCTCCCCGAAGGCATTGCGTTGTCCGTGATGTCGCGCGGACGGATAATCAACTTTTCCGCGTCAATCGCGGTGTCGTAGATTCTCTTCGCGCTGGCATCCCAAAAAGAGGCAATCATTGCATCGGCGATCGAGCGGGCGAGGCGGAGCCACTCCTCGTCGAAGGTCATCTCATACGTGGCAATAAGGCCAAGGGCGACGGCGGCGTGATCCTCGAGAAACCCGGGAATGCGTGCTTCGCCATTTTTGTAGGTTCGCATTACGCGCCCATCGTGCATCATCCGGTCGCGGAGGAAAGAGGCATTCGCCACCGCAAGCCCGCGC
>JALYYD010000020.1 GCA_030946775.1 Gemmatimonadota bacterium | reverse complement strand
GGAATCCTGTCTGCGAAGCAATAGTGGATACCTTCGCGAAAGCATTCATTCGCGCCAGTCTTCTCTGGTTCGTCGGCGGCATTACACTTGGCCTGGCGATGGCGATTCATCCGGCATGGGTGGTTTATCGCCCCGCTCACGCACATATGAATCTCGTCGGCTTCGTGGTGATGATGATTTTTGGAGTCGGATATCAGATGCTTCCGAGGTTCTTCGGGCACCCGATCCACAGCAAAGCCCTTGCGGCGGCGCATATCTGGCTCGCCAACATCGGGCTCGCCACAATGGTCATTGGCTTTTTCCTCGCCCCCAGCATCGGCGAAGGAAGCATCCCTGTGACCGCCGGCGGCGGACTTCTCTGGGCGCTAGGCGCCTATGGCTTCGCGTTTAACATGTGGATGACATTCAACGCCGCCGATCGCCGCCGGAAACTCAACGACACGCAACCGGACGCGAGGAAGCTGCCCCTCAGGTGACGGCCGCCGCGTTAAGATTCGACCTGCGTCGCCAGGCAGTCGGGACAGATGGAGTGGCTGAAGCGTGAAGACGTGTGCTTGCCAACATACGATTCCACTGTGTCCCAGTAGTTCTCGTCGTCGCGAACCTTTCGGCAGTACGAACAGATTGGCAGAATCTCCCGCAGGGTTCGCACTTCGCTAAGCGCCGTCTGAAGCTGCAGCACCAGCGCTTCGCTCTCCGCTTCCGTCTTCTTAATCTCCGTGATGTCGCGGGCGACGGAATAGATGACTCGCTGCTCGGTGTCGGGGGAGGCGTTCCAGCGAAACCACCGGTACGAACCGTCTTTGCAGACGTAACGATTCTCGAACGCGAGAGCCCTGTCACCGCCTCGCACGGCGGCGTTCTGGTTTAGAGTTCGCTCCCGATCGTCGGGGTGGACGAACTCGATGAACGGCTTCGAGGTCATCTCCTCGTGCGTAAAGCCGAGTGCTTTTTCCCACGCCGGATTCAAGCGCTTGAAGTGCCCGCTGAAATCCAGGAAACAGAGCAGGTCGATCGATTCGGCGAAAAACCGGTTCTCCATTTCGAGCGCGGCCTTCAACTCGCGCTTGCACTGAGCGAGCTCCTCCTCGAGCTGGCGCTCGCGCTCGGCTGGCCGGATGCTTTCTGGATCTGTCACGCTTCCATTCCTCCCTCAATTCGCGACGGATATGCCACTCTCGCTCGGCGTTTCCTACATTCAATCTACGCCGTTGGCGGTCGTCCCCTTTGCGCGGTTGGCCCCGTCCAGAGCATCCCCTGCGGCGGGGCCATCCCCGCTAAATTCAACGGATGAGCACCAATAAGGCCGATCAGCAGCCGCCTATCCAGCCCCCTCTCTCTATAGTAGAAAAGCGCACTTTCGCCGACCGGCTGCGAGCGGCGGTTGCGCTGCTCGAGGAGATAGTCGCCGACCGCGCCCTGCTCGTGAACGTTGACGCCGACGACCGGAATCGCCTTCTCCAGGCGGCCGGGCACGTCTCGCGCCCCGATGTCATCGACCGCCGCCGCCTCCTCAAGGCCAGCAAGCGGAAACGCAAGGCGGAGCGGGTGAACCGGGAAGAGACGATTCTCGCGTCAACCGGGATTCGAAAGCTGCGCCGCCAGCCGGTATTCACTACCTCGCCGAACATTTTTCCTCCCGAGCTCAAGGAGGATGAGATCCGCGAGGAGCATATCGGCGAAGCCAACGACCCGCGCGTGTGCTACGTCTGCAAGAAGCGCTATTCGGCGATCCATCACTTCTACGATCTGCTCTGCGTCGAGTGCGGTGAGCTGAACTACGCCAAGCGCACCGAGCTCACCGATCTTACCGGTCGAGTGGCGCTCCTCACCGGCGGACGGGTTAAGATCGGCTACCAGGCGGGACTGAAGCTGCTCCGCGCCGGCGCGCGTCTTATCGTGACGACGCGCTTTCCGCGCGATTCGGCGGCGCGCTACTCGCGTGAGCCCGACTTCGCCGAGTGGGGTGATCGGGTGGAGATATACGGGCTCGATCTGAGACACACCCCGAGCGTTGAAGCGTTTTGCACCGAGATCCTCGAGACGAGAGACCGGCTCGATTTTATCATCAACAACGCCTGCCAGACAGTACGCAGGCCGGCGGATTTCTACGAGCATATGCGGGAGGGCGAGATGGCGGCGCTCTCGGCGATGCCCGAGGACGTTCGCAGGCTGCTCGGATCGTATGAAGGCGAACGCTATCAGATGTCGCACGGCGCGAATGATTATCTCGCGCTCGCCGGCGGCGTCGAGGATGACGTTGAGAACAGTCTTTTCCCAAAGGGTCGACTCGACCAGGATCTGCAGCAGATCGACCTGCGCGGACGGAACTCGTGGCGCCTGCTGATGGCGGAGGTTCCCTCGGTGGAGCTGCTCGAGGTCCATCTCGTCAACGCGATCGCGCCGTTCATCATCAATGCGCGGCTCAAGCCGCTGATGACGCGCACTCCGGAGCGCGACAAGCACATCGTGAATGTGTCGGCGGTCGAGGGACAGTTTTATCGCTCGTTCAAAACGACTCGGCATCCGCACACGAACATGGCCAAGGCGGCGCTGAACATGATGACGCGGACGTCAGCCGCGGATTACGTAGGCGACGGAATCCATATGAACGCGGTGGACACCGGCTGGGTGACCGACGAGGATCCGGAGGAGATCGCGGCGCGGAAGACGGCGGAGCACCGGTTCCATCCGCCGCTCGACATCGTGGACGGCGCCGCGAGGATCGTGGACCCGATCATCAGCGGCTTCAACACCGGCGTCCACGTCTGGGGAAAGTTTCTCAAAGATTACGCGCCCACGGACTGGTAACGTGCTGAAGCCGCTCGGCGAAGTCGCACAAGATTTCAATCGGATCGCGGCAGCACTGCGTGCACTAGACTCGAGCGACGCGCTGACACCGGCCGAGCGATCGCTGCTGCGTCTGGTTCCGCGCAGTGCGCGCCGCGCGATGGACGTTGGATGCGGAGATGGCCGCTTCGCCCGCGCGCTCGCCCGCCGCGGGTTGGAAGTGACGGCAATCGATCTCTCGCCGGGGATGATAGAACTTGCTCGCGAACGTACGAGCGCAGATCTCCTTGTTGCCTTTCGCGTTGCGGATTTAATGACAGGATCAACGCCGGGGGAAACATTCGACCTCGTCACGTCGATTTCGATGGCTCACCATCTTCCCCTCGCGGAGGTGGTGCCGCGGCTGGCCGGGTTGGTGGCGCCGGGGGGCACGCTGCTGATCCAGGATGTCACCGACCGGGACGGGATCCGTCATCTGCCAACCAACGTTGTCGCCGCACTCCGCTCCCGCTTGCGGCGTCTTTTACGCTACCGCCAGTCACGCAGGGTCGCCGAACTCTATGACCGGCACGGCAAGGGGGAGCAATACCTGGCGGCCTCTGACGTCGAGCGGAATTACCGCGATCTGCTTCCCGGCGCGCGTGTCATCAACCGCATCGACTGGCGGTACACAGTGATCTGGCAGCGCCCGTCCGATTGAACAGACGCCTCTGGTTGCGATCGCTGAACCCCGTCGTAGGTTCAAGCTCCATGAGCCCAAATCGCAAGACACGCGTGTTCTGGCCGGTCTTCCTTCTGCTGTTGCTAGTTGATTGCAGCTCGAAGGAGCTCATCGTCGGCAAACTCGGGGACGCCAACGTTCCGCACAGCGTGATCGGCGACGCGGTGAAATTTACCCTTTCCTACAATCCCGATGCGGCGATGGGCATCTCGCTCGGCGCGTATTCCCGCATCGGGTTTGCAGTTGCCGCGCTGCTGGCGATCGCAGTCCTGGCTCCGTTCTATCGCAAGACGCCTCCACAGCACACCGCGCGCATCGTCGCTCTTGCGCTGGTTTGCGGTGGCGCCGCCGGCAATTTGCTAGACCGCTTGCGCTCTCCCCGCGGTGTCGTGGATTTTATTGACGTCGGAATCGGCGCACATCGCTTTTACGTCTTCAACGTCGCCGACGTGGGCGTGACCTTCGGAGCGGTGATTCTCGCAATCGTGCTCTGGCGGGTGAATGACCCATCCGGCGAACACGTTCGCCGATCGGACGGAGAGGCCTGACTTGTATCACGTCACGCAGCAGGATCTCCCGCTGATTGGGAGCTCGCACAACTTTGTCGGCGCCGACAATGGAGACCTGAACATTTCGGCGTTTTTGCTGAGCGCGCTACCGGGACAGGGTCCGGGGCCGCACCGGCATCCCTACGATGAAGTGCAGTTCGTGCGGGAGGGCCGCGGAAGATGGAAGGTCGACGGCGCCGAATTCGAGGGAGGCAGCGGAGACATTTTCGTCATCAAGGCCGGAGAAGTGCACGAATTCAAATGCATCGGCGAGGAACCGCTGGTGCAGCTCGACATACATTTGAGCTCGACGTTCATTCAGGAAAATCTGAGCCCGCGCTGATTTCCGCTGGCAACAATCCACCAAGAGAGAAGAAAATGGGCGTACGCAGCACCGGGCCCGCGGGGCCATTCGCGATCGTGGTTGGGGCCTTCCTCTTGATCGAAGGAATTCTCGGACTTCGAAGTCCGCTCGTCTTCGGCGTGCTGACGACCAACACGACCCACGCCACCATTCACATTCTGCTCGGCCTCGTTGGATTAGCGGTCGGGATCAGCGGCAAGGCGCGGCATTTTTGCCTTTTCCTGGGAGCACTCCTGATCGCCGTTGGCGTGCTGCGCTTCGTTCCCGGAATCGCTGACATGCTGGTGACTTTTCTGAACGTGAATCACGCCGTCGCAGTGTTCAACATCGCACTTGGCATTCTCTCGCTGCTTGTCGCCTGGTCGTCACCGCAGCTCACCGAGTCCGACAGAGTCGCATAGTGCGCTTCGCCGCTCTGCCGTTCTTGACGATTGCGATTGCCGCGTGTGCGCCGACGGCAAAGCGTGCGAGCGAGAGCCCTGTCACTCGTAACGTCTCGGCCGACAGCCTGGTGCTTCAGCGCACACGCTGCTTCGGGTACTG
>JALYYD010000003.1 GCA_030946775.1 Gemmatimonadota bacterium | reverse complement strand
CGCGCGCCTTGCGCGCCGCCTCTCTCGCCCTCGCCGCCGAGACCGCTTTCTCGATGATGATGTTGGCGACGCGCGGATGCTCTTCGAGATATGCCCCGAGGTGCTCGTTGACGACCGTCTTCACGGCGCCCTCGACTTCGGAGTTGCCAAGCTTGGTCTTCGTCTGCCCCTCGAACTGCGGCTCGCGAACCTTCACCGAGAGTACGGCGGTGAGGCCTTCGCGAACGTCCTCGCCGGAGAGGGTGAAGTCAGCCTTCTTGAGCTGGTTCCCCTTCGCCGCGTAGGCGTTGATCGTGCGAGTGAGCGCCGACTTGAAGCCGGTGAGATGCGTTCCGCCTTCGTGGGTGTTCACGTTGTTCACGAACGAGAAGACATTCTCGTTGTAGCCGTCGTTGTACTGGAACGCGAGCTCGATGCCGATGTCGTCGCGCTCCGTCTCGATGTACACGACTTCGGTGTGGAGCGCTTTCTTGCTCGAGTTGAGGAAGACGACCATCTCCTTCAGTCCGCCGGTGGCGTGGAAGGTCTCTTCCTTCTGCTCGCCCTCGCGCTCGTCCTTGAGCGTGATCGTCACGCCCTTGTTGAGGAACGAAAGCTCGCGCAGCCGGTTGGCCAGCGTCGCGTAGTCGTAACGCAGCTCGGTGAAGATCTGCGCATCGGGCTTGAAGCTGACGGTGGTGCCCGTCTCCTTCGGCCCCGCCTTGCCAAGCACCTTGAGCGACGTGGTCGTGATGCCGCGCTCGAAATCCATGTAGTGCTCTTTGCCGTCCCGCTTTACCCAGACCTTGAGCGTCTCCGAAAGCGCGTTCACGACGGACACGCCGACACCGTGGAGTCCGCCCGACACCTTGTAGCTGTTCTTGTCGAACTTTCCGCCGGCGTGGAGAACCGTCATCGCCAGCTCGACACCGGGAATCTTCTCGATCGGGTGGATGTCCACCGGGATTCCGCGACCGTTGTCGGTGACCGTGATCGAATCGTCGGCGTGGATCGCGACATCTACCCTGCTCGCGTAACCGGCGAGCGCTTCATCGATCGAGTTGTCGACGACTTCGTAAACGAGATGATGAAGTCCGCGCGAGGAAGTGGACCCGATGTACATGCCGGGGCGTTTGCGTACCGCCTCGAGTCCCTTCAGTACCTGGATTTGTCCTGCGTCGTACTTCTGGTCGGCTTCGGCCGGCTTTGCCATTTCGTGACTGGGAGGGGGAAAAATCAGCGCTATTTCACGGACCGAAGAAATACCAAAAATTTATCTCTTCGAACACTCGGAAATCTAACGCGAAAGGAGGCAAAAGGCAAAGAAAACCGGCGACGGGAAACCGTTGTCGTTAAAGCGTTTAGCGCGTCAGCCGAAAGCGTATTTTCTTGATGTCGCCCGAGGTCTTGTTTTTGTTGATCGAGCGCAGCAGTTCGGGTTCCATCAGCGACAGCTCCGACATCCACGCGCTCGTTTTCACGGCGACGAAAAGAATGCCGCCAGCACTCACCGAAATCGGCTCCGTGACCGCCGCGATCTGTGCGCCAACGAGCTTCTTCCAGTTGGGAATTACCGCCGCCTGTTCGACGCGCGGCTCGAGGCCGGAGTTTTTCAGGTACACCTTGAGTGCATCGCCGATCTTTCCGGGGCGCGTCTTTCGTTCGTCCTTCACGCCGCCTCCCTTTCGATCACGCCGAGGCTGATCTTGAATCGCGCCAGCTTCATCAACTCGGCTGGGATGTCCGTCTCGCGCGGCACGACGAGAATCGTCTGTCCGCGACCGCTCTCCTGAATCAGATCGAGAATTCGCTCGGCGCGGCCTGCGTCGAGCTCCGCGAAGGGATCATCGAAGAGAAGGATCGGCTCGGCGCCGGCCGCTCGCTTCAGCGTCGCGCCCTCGAGAATTCGGAGCGCGATCGCCGCGGTGCGGTGCTGCCCCGCCGATCCGAAGACGCGCAGCGGCTGTCCGTCGAGCGTGAGCAACAGATCGTCGCGGTGCGGGCCGACCGACGTCATCCCTCGTCTCACGTCCGCGGCGCGCTTCGCGGCAAGCTCGTCGGCGAGATCTGCAACAAGCGATGGGCCCAAACTGAAAGCAGTGTGATAGCGCATCGTTGCTTCGCCGCGCTCCCCGATGCGCGCGCAGAGCGAGGCGTATTCCCCGCGAGAGCTCTCGACCCAGCGCGCCCGCTCTTCGATCACGATCGCGCCATTCTCCGCCAGGGTGGGCTCCCAGATGGCGATGCTCTCGTCGCCGGACCGGCTCTTCGCAGCATTGCGCAGCGCGGAGTTCCGCTGCGACAGCGCGCCGCGATAACGCTGCAGCGCGTGAAGGTACTGCCGCGATGTGAGGGCAAGGATGAGATCCAGAAATCGCCGGCGCTCGCTCGCGCTTCCGCCTACCAGCTCGACGTCGCGCGGCGAGAAGATCACCGACGGCAGGGCGCCGAGTCCGTCGCTGAGACGCGGCGGCGCGACTCCGTCGTGGAGCAGCTTCTTTTTTTTCGTCGCCAGCTCGAATCCGAGATCCAGCTCGTGCTCGCCGGGAGTCAGCGCCTCGGCGGAAAGGTGAAAGCCCGCCGCGCCGAATCTGGTCAGATCGCTGTCCCGCGCGCCGCGCACCGAGCGGAGCGTCTGGAGATACGTGATCGCTTCGAGGAGATTCGTTTTTCCGTGGCCGTTATCGCCGACGACCGCGATTCCCTCGCGCGGCAGATCGAGCGAGACCCGCTCCAGATTCCGGAAATCCTGAATTTCCAGCCGCCGCAGCCAGACGCCGGGCGGTGCGGCGTGATTCATTTCCCCTTGAACGCGGCCGGTCGCTTGTCGAGAAACGCGCGCATTCCTTCGCGCACGTCTTCGGTCGCGGCGAGGAGTCCGAAGTGGTTCGCCTCGAGAATCAGACCTTCGTCGAGCGACATTTCGAGGCCGCGGTCGACCGCCTCGATGCAAAGCGCAACGGCGAGCGGACCGTTGGCGAGAATCTGATTCATCATCTCCGTCGCCGTTTTTATCAGGTCCGCAGCCGGGACAACGCGGTTTACCAGTCCGATTCGATACGCTTCCGCGGCGTCGATCATTTCTCCCGTCACGAGCAGCTGTATCGCGCGCCCCTTGCCGACGAGTCGCGGCAGCCGCTGCGACCCGCCGAAACCGGGGAGAATCCCGAGCTTCGATTCCGGCTGGCCGAATTTTGCGGCATCGGACGCAATGCGGATGTGGCACGCCATCGCCAGCTCGCACCCGCCACCGAGGGCAAATCCGTTTACCGCGGCGATGACAGGCTTCGGGCAAGTCTCGAAGCGGCGGAACACGTCCTGTCCCGCGCGGGACCGCGCCTTCGCGAGGACAGGAGTCTGACTCGCCAATTCGGAGATGTCCGCGCCGGCGACGAACGCGCGGCCTGCTCCGGTGAGAATCACTCCGGCGATGACGTCGTCGAGGCGGATTTCATCGATCGCGTGTCCGAGCTCGGCGATCGTCGCGTCATTTAGCGCATTGAGCTTGTCCGGCCGGTTCACCGTCAGCGTCGCGATGCGTCCGGCGACTTCGAGAGTCAGATTCTGGAATGCCATTGGGAATGGTGGCGAAAGTTTTGGCGTTGCTGCCGCCTCGCTCGAATTTATGCCGCCCCGTGACCGGATGCATCGGCTAGATTCAGCGCCACCGACTCATTCATTCCTCCGCCGCCCGGACATCGATGGCTTCGAAGTGGATTCTGCGAAAAGGCTCGAAGGAGAAGGGGTTCACCTACCTCGCCGCGGACGGGCGGGTACTCCGTAACAAACCGGAGCTCGACCGGATCGACGCGCTGAGGATCCCACCGGCGTGGAAGGACGTTCACATCGCGGCCAGCGGGCGCACCGCCATCCAGGCGTGGGGGATGGACGCGCGCGGGCGCAAGCAATACCGGTATCATCCGCGCGCCGTGCAGAAGGGGGAGATGCGGAAGCACTATCGCGTCCGCGAAATGGCGCGCGATCTGCCCGGAATCAGGGCGAGGCTTAACGCAGATTTCAGGAAGCGCGCGCTGACGAAGGAGAGAGTCTGTGCCGGCGTGCTGCGCCTCATCGCCGATGGATTCTTTCGCGTCGGAAGCGAGCGGTACGAGCGCGACAACAACACGTTCGGCATCACCACTCTCCGCAAGAAGCACGTCTTCGTGGACGGCGACTCCATCATCTTCGATTACGTCGGCAAGCGCTCGATACGACATCGGCACGTCCTCAGCTCACCCGATCTCGCCCGCTTCGTGAAAAACCTGCTCGGCACCCCCGGCACGCGACTTTTCCGATACCAGGCGGACGGACATTGGAACAACGTTGACGCCCGGGAGATCAACGACTATCTGCAGGACATCGCGTCATTCCCCTATACGGCGAAGGACTTTCGCACCTGGGGCGGGAGTCTTCGCGCCGCGACGGTGCTCGCGGATCTCGGCGCCGGCAGCAGCGCCAACGAGCGGAAGAAGAATGTCGTCACCGCGGTGCGGCTCGTTTCGTCGGAGCTCGGCAATACTCCGGCGATCTGCCGCAAGTCGTACGTGCACCCCATCATCATCGCCAGGTATTTGAAGAGCGGTGCAGTCATCCAGCCGGAAACGAAGTCAAAGCGCTCGAGCAAGGAATCGCGCGCCCCATTTGCGCACAGCCCCGAGGAGCGCTCGCTGATCGCGTTTCTCGACGAGCATTTCCCGGAGCGCCGAAGGGAACGCCGGGATGAGTGACAGCTCCGGATGCATACTCGCGCTCGATCAGGGAACTACCGGCTCGACCGCGCTCGTCGTCGCGCAGGACGGGCGGATTCTCGGACGTGGCTACCGCGAGATCACGCAGAGCTACCCCGCGCCGGGCGAGGTAGAGCACGACGCGAACGAGATTCTCGAGAAAACGCTCGCCGCAGGACGCGACGCGATCTCGGCGGCGAAAAGAATTCCCGACGCCATCGGGATCACCAATCAGCGCGAAACGGTCGTCTGCTGGGACAGGACGACAGGCCAGCCCACCGGTCCGGCGATCGTCTGGCAGGATCGCCGCACTGCCGCCCGCTGCGCCGAGCTCGCGACGAAGGCGGAATGGATCTACGACCGGACAGGTCTCTTTCCCGATCCCTACTTCTCGGCTACCAAGCTCGAGCTAATCCTTTCCCGTCCGCGCGAAGCGTCGCTCGTCTCACGCGGGAATCTTCTCGCGGGGACAGTGGACAGCTGGCTCATTTGGAAGCTCACGGGCGGAAAGGTTCACGCTACCGAGCCGAGCAATGCATCGCGCACGATGCTGTTCGACATCGGGACGATGGAGTGGAGCGCCGAGCTGTGTGAGCTGTTCTCCGTGCCCACGACTGTACTCCCCCAAGTGCGCGAGTCGAGCGGCGATTTCGGCCGCGTGCTCCCGGAGTTCTTTGGAGCGCCTATTCCCATCCGTGGCGTAGCAGGCGACCAGCAGGCGGCTTTGTTCGGACAGGGATGTTGGCGGAGCGGTGAGGCGAAGAACACATATGGCACGGGCGCGTTCCTGATGGTGAACACGGGAATGACCCGGCCCGCGAGTGCGAGAGAAAGGGGCTTGCTCACGACGGTCGGGTGCAACGAGACCGGAAAACCCGCGTACGCACTCGAGGCGGCAATCTTCATCGCCGGCGCGGCGGTGCAATGGCTCCGCGACGGACTCGGAATCATCACGGCGGCGAAGGAGACAGAAGAGATGGCCCGCTCGGTGGAATCCAACGGCGGCGTGTATTTCGTTCCCGCGCTCGCCGGACTTGGCGCTCCGCATTGGCAGCCGGAAGCACGAGGCACGATTGTCGGCATCACTGGCGGCACACGCCGCGAGCATCTGGTCCGCGCGACACTCGAGGCGATGGCCTACAGCACCGCGGACATCTTCGAGTCGCTGTCGGAAGCGTCCGGGGCAAGCTTCTCGAAGATTCGCGTGGATGGCGGCGCGAGCGCGAACGACTGGCTGATGCAATTCCAGGCGGACGTGCTCGGAATTCCCGTCGAGCGCCCCGAGATGATCGAGACGACCGCGTCGGGGGCGGCCGGCCTCGCCGGCCTTGCCGCCGGAATATGGACCAGCGCCGACGATTTCCTGAAGACGCGTCGTTTCCGCAGCTTCGAGCCGGCGTCCGGCGGGACGACCGGCCCGAATCTCGCCGAATGGCGCAGGGCGGTGCGCGCGGCGCTGTCGTGGGCTGAAGACGGAAAATGAACCGGCGCCTCCTGTGCTGCGTGATCGCCTCGCTGGCGTGGACGGCCCCTGCCAGTGCTCAGGCAGCGGATAGCTCGCGAACTCCCGTCGCGTCCGCTCCGAAGGACTCTTTTCTCGGGCTCGACAAGCCGAAGCATTTCCTCCTTTCGTTTTTCCTCGAGAGCGGGTCGTTCGCCGTCATCCAGGCGGGCGGCGGGAGCCGGGGGGCGTCGTTCCTCGGAGCCTCCGCGGTCACCTCTGCTTTCGGCGTCGGGCGGGAGATTCACGACCGCCGGACAAAGGGATTGTTCAGTCTTGGCGATCTCGTCTGGGACGCCATCGGCGCGGGTACTGCGGCGCTGATGCTGCGCCATACCTATAGATAGGTGCGCGCCGGTATATTCCTGACTGTGAAACCCCGCACAAAATTCCTCGTCGGTGGCGCTCTGGTTCTCGGAGTGGCCGCGTATCTGATGGTCAGCTCCATCCGTGACACCGGCGTTTATTATCTCACGCCCGCGGAGCTGGCTACGAAGACGTCGCACGACCCTTCGATGTTCGAGACGGGGGTGAAGGTTGGCGCGCGCGTGGTGAAGGGCTCGATCACCCGTGAGCCGGGCGGCCGACAAGTGAGCTTCAAGATGTCCGACGGCGCGAAGGTCTACGACGTCGTCTATCGCGGCATCACGCCCGATACTTTCACCGACGGCGTTGACGTCGTGGTCGAAGGCCGGCTCGGGCACGACGGAGTATTCCGCGCCACGACGCTGCTCGCGAAATGCGCGTCGCGTTACGAGAACGCTCCCGACAAATACAAGTCCACTCCAGGGTATCGCTCAGCGGAGAAACGGGCGTGATCCTGGTGGGAGAACGGTGGCTCTGGGTCGCCCTGCTGATGGCTGCCTGGACGGCGACGGTTTCATTTGCCGGCGGACACCTCCGCCGGGACGATCTGATTCGCAGCGGAGAGCGCGGCATTTACGCCACTCTGGCGATGGTAATGCTCGCGTCGGCAGGGCTGTGGACCGCGCTCCTTACCCACGACTTTTCGATCAAGTTCGTCGCCTCCTACACGAGCGCGAATCTGCCCAAGGTGTATACGATCACCGCGTTCTGGGCAGGGCAGTCGGGTTCGATGCTCTTCTGGGCGCTTATCCTGTCGCTGTATTCCGCGCTCGCGCTGTGGAGTAATCGCGGCCGCAATCGCGCGCTGATGCCGTATGTCGCCGGCACGCTGGCGTTGATTCTCGTCTTCTTCCTCGCCACGCTCTGCTTCGGCGCCAATCCGTTCGAGCGCCTCGACTGGATCCCGCCCGACGGCCGCGGTATGAATCCGCAGCTTCAGAATCCGGGGATGGCGATCCACCCGCCGATGCTCTACCTCGGCTACGTCGGCACGTCGGTGCCATTCGCGTTCGCGATCGCCGCGCTTCTCACTCGCCGCCTCGACGCCGAATGGCTTTCCGCTGTCCGCCGCTGGGCGCTCATCGCCTGGTTCTTCAACACCGTCGGCATCGTGCTCGGAATGTGGTGGGCATACGTCGAGCTCGGATGGGGCGGGTACTGGGCGTGGGATCCGGTCGAGAACGCGTCTCTGCTGCCGTGGCTCATCAACACCGCGTTTCTGCACAGCATAATGGTGCAGGAGAAGCGGGGGATGCTGCGGAAGTGGAACGTCACGCTCGTCGTCTCGGCATTTCTCCTTTCGATTTTCGGGACGTTCATCACGCGCAGCGGCGTGATCTCCAGCGTTCACTCTTTTGCGCAGTCTCCGGTGGGGAAGTGGTTCGCCGCTTTCCTTATCGTCGCCATCATCGCTACCGCGTATCTGGTTGCGACGCGCCTGAAGGATCTCCGTTCCCGCGCCGGTCTCGAGAGCATGATCAGCAGGGAAGCCGCGTTTCTTTATAACAATCTGATTTTCGTTGGAATCGCGTTTTCGGTTCTGTGGGGGACTCTTTTCCCGATCATCAGCGAGGCGGTGCGCGGAACGAAGATCACCGTCGGGCCGCCGTTCTTCAATTCGGTGAACATTCCCCTCGGTCTGCTGCTGCTGCTGCTCACCGGTATCGGTCCGCTCATCGCCTGGCGACGGGCGTCGGTCGCGAATCTGCAGAGACAGTTCACCATTCCCTGCGTGAGCGCTTTAGCCGCCGGAGCGATCCTGTTCGCGCTGGGCGTTCGCGGATTTGCGCCGCTTCTCTCTTACATCCTTTGCGCGCTCGTGCTGGCCACGATCGTTCAGGAGTTTTACAAGGGGACAGGCGCGCGCACGAAGATGTACGGCGAGCGCGCCTACATCGCCTTTCCAAGGCTGATCGCGCGCAACCGCCGGCGGTATGGCGGCTACATCGTTCACGTCGGCATCGTCGTAATCTTTGCCGCGTTCGCCGGTCTGGCGTTCAAGCGTGAATTCGATCTCACGTTCAAGCCGGGCGATTCCCACGAGGTCACTGACGCGTGGGGCCACAAGTGGAAGTTCCTCAATCAGGGAGTCTCCAACTACAGTGTCCTCAATCGCGAGGTGACGGCGATCGCCCTCGACGTGCAGCGCGACGGCGCGCCGGCGGGCGTGATCACGACCGAGAAGCGACAGCACGTTGACAGCCGCGGCGCTCCCACATTCGAGCCTTCCACCGAAGTCGGAATTCGCGGCTCCTTCAAGCAGGATGTCTACGTCGTGCTGGCCGGAATTCGCAACGATGGATCCGCGGAAGTGCGCGTCACCTTCAACCCGCTCGTGCGCTGGGTGTGGACAGGTGGTCTGTTGATGGCGTTCGGGGGAATAATCGTGATGTGGCCGGCCGCGGAGCGCCGCCGCGCGCAGAGCGGCTACGTGGCGGTGATGCGGCCGGGCACTATGGGCGATACGCTTCCCGACGCGGCGGGCGCGTGACCGTTACCCGCCGCCGATTTTTTCGCGACGCCGCCGCGATCGCGCTGCCGATCGTTCCCTTGATCGCGGTGCGCCGCCTTCACGCGCAGCAGGTGACGCAGAGCTTCGCCGGACCGATGGAGCAGGATGCGTATCGTCCGGTGCAGAAGCCGGCGAAGGCGGGAGCGAAGCCTTCGATGACGGACGCGCAGCGCGACGATTGCGAGCATACGATCAAATGCCAGTGCGGCTGCTCGCTCGATGTCTACACCTGCCGCACGACGGACTTTTCCTGCTCGGTTTCTCCGGCGATGCACGAAGACGTGATGTCGCTCGTGAGCGGCGGATACGGCGCGAGCGAGATACGCGCTGCGTTTCAGGCGGTTTACGGCGAGCGTGTTCTTATGTCACCGATAAAATCCGGTTTCAACTGGCTCGGCTACACGCTGCCATCGATCGCCATCGCCGGCGGCGCGCTTTTCCTTGCCGTGCTGATGCGGCGGTGGCGTTCCGCGGCGCCCGCTCCAGCGCTCGTCGCGCCGCTCGACGTTCCGGCGACCGATGAAGAGATCAGCAGAATCTCGGCGGCCATCCGCAAGGATCAATGACCCCGCTCATCGCCGGAACCGTGCTGGCGATTACAGCGCTGGCGTTCGTTCTCTGGCCACTGCTTGTTCCGCGCGCGTCGAACGCGGCTCCGTCGGTGCCGTTCGCTCCAGCGCCGGACTACGCGGTGGACGCGCTTCGCGAGCTCGAGTTCGACCGGGCGACGGGCAAAATCTCCGACACCGATTACGCATCGCTAAAAGCCAGATACACGCAAAAGGCGCTGAAGGTGATGCGCGCCGGCGATCGAATCATTTGCGATCGCTGCGGACCGCGTCCCGAACCCGACGCCGCGTTCTGCTCCAACTGCGGAGATCCGCTGGCCGCGTAGGTCGTCTGTACGCCGGCAAATCTTGACGGCGCCTGCGCAGGATTTCAGAATCCGGACATAGCGCGCAATTTTTGCGTTACCGCGCGAAGCAAAGGCCGAATCATCTATCGGGCGGACTAGGCTCCCTCGAGCCTTCGCATTTCCCGTATCGCGATCCGGATTGGAATGAAGGTCGCCGCGATGCAGATCGCTGCAGCTAGCGCGAAACCAAGCCAGATCTCGTAGCGCCATACCTCGAATCCGTACAGCTGCGCCGCGAAGCGGCGATAAATCGGCCGCGCCTCGAGAATGATGACCGCGCCGATCAGCACGACCGCCGACATCATTAGCAGCAGTCCGCCGAACGATGTCGGAATCTGCGCCGCATTCTCGGTTTCGAATCGCGGGAACAGAGCGCCGAACCCGAGCGCCAGCCCGGCGATGCCGAAGGTGAGCAGCGTGATCGTCATCACTGAAATCGCCATTGTGAACGCGTTGACTTCCATCAGCACCCCGGTGACGAAAACCAGCAGGACTGCCAGCGCGAGAAGCGGAAGCGTGCCCACCCAGAACTTGGCCCACAAAAGCACCTTCATGTCCAGCGGACTCGATCGCAGCAGCCAAAGCGTACGCCCTTCGAGACTCACTCCTGGAAACACGAATCGAGCCGCTATTGCCGCGATCACGAATCCAGCCAGAACGATATTGATGAATGGAATCACGTTGGTCAGAAAAAACGTCATCCCCGGCCCGTGAAGAGGCAGGTACTTCACGTTGAAGACGTACACCACCACGAGCACTGCCAGTAGAATGAGCTGCGACCATTGTGTCGTGTCGCGGAAGAACGTGCGCACTTCCTTCAGCAGGAGCTGGTAGCGTGTCACTCCCCAAGGAGCGGTCAATCTCTTCAGCAGCCGCAGCCCGGTCCCGGAACTCCGCGCCTGTCCGCCGCTCTCCTGTGACTTCGTGAACCCGCGCGAATACATATACCGGTGCAGCACAGCGCCGATCACCACCGAGCCGGCCGCAGTCGACCAGAGCATGTAAATCGGAAGGAGGTCGATGCTTCCATTGAGCCAGCTCATCATCCCCTGCGCCGCCCACTCGCTCGGCAGCCACGGAGACGCCGGCGTTCTCAGCAGCGATATGAATTCCACCAGCGAGCGGAATCCCTCCGGCCGCGTCAACCGCTCGGGGCGGATGAGGCGGAGCGCCAGCAGAACGCCGCCGCCCGCGACTACCGCCATCACGCTCAGAATGTCCTTCGTCCGCTTCGCGGGGAAAACATTTACGAGCAGCAGCGTCAGCGCGCTGCCGAGGGCCGACGGAATGACCAGCGCCGGCAGCATCACGGCGATGGCGATGAACGGGAAGAAAAAGCCGCCGTGATAGCTGAGACCGTACGCGGTGAGAATCGGCACTGCAACGAGCACCACCATCCAGCTCGAATGCAGCGTCGTGTCGATGAGCTTCGACGCGTAAAGGCGCAGCCAGTCAACCGGCGCGGCGACAAGAAGATCGAGATCCTTCGCCAGAAAAAAACTCGACAGGGCAGTGACGACGTTCGACAACACCAGAATGCCGAGCAGGCTGAGAAGGATCATCCCCAGCAGCTTCGACGCCAGAAAAGCGCCGATCTCCGCGATTCCCGCGAAATAATTGAGCAGCCGGTATAGCAGGCCGAACACGATTGCCCAGAAAATCGCGCCGACGAAGAGCAGCAGCGCGACCCGCACGCGGTGCGGCCTTGCCGCGACGCGGCCGCGCGCCAGTGTCGAGATTACTTTCGGTGAAAGCAGATGCGCGAGGCTCGCCGTCCGCGCGCCGTCAAACATCCAGCACGTCCTTGGCCGTCCTCGACGCTCGCTCGCCGGTCAGCTTGAGAAAAATTTCCTCGAGTCGCGTGTCTCCGCCCTGAGCGCCGCGCAGCTCGGCCAGTGTGCCCAGCGCTCTGATCTTGCCCGCCTGAATGATCGCGATGCGGTCGCACAGCGTCTCAGCCACCTCGAGCGTATGCGTGGACATCATTATCGTGTGGCCGCGTGCGACGAATTCGCGGAACAGATCCTTGAGAATTCTCGCCGCCTTCGGGTCGAGCCCGACCATCGGCTCGTCCACCACGATCACTTCCGGGCGATGTATGAACGCGCTGGCGATGATCAGCTTCTGCCGCATGCCGTGGCTGTACGCTTCGACGAGCTGGTGGGACCACTCCTGCAGATCAAAGAGCGCAAGCAGCTCCTCCGCCCTGCGCTCGATCGCCGGTCCATCCTGCCCGTACAAGCCGGCGACAAAGCCGAGGAACTCCCATCCAGTCAGCTTTTCATAAATGAATGGGCGGTCGGGAATGAACCCCAGCTTCGACTTCGCCGCCGTCGGATCAGTGGCGAGATCTACCCCGCCGATCGTCACCGTCCCCGCCGACGGCTGCAAAATTCCGGCGATCATTCGCAGCGTCGTCGTCTTGCCGGCGCCGTTCGGTCCCAAAAATCCGAAAATCTCCCCCGCCGGAACGCTGAGGTCGATTCCATCCACGGCGGTGAATGCGCCGTACTTTTTTGTGAGACCGCGAAGCTCGATCATCGCGCCCCCGGCTGCGCGCGGTCGAACGCCAGCTCAAATGCGGTGCGGCGGAGAAGCAATCCATTCGGCGCCCCCGCCTCGACCACCCGTCCTTCCGCATCAATCCATATTCGAAGTCCGCTGGCGTCGCCTTCCAGCCGCCACGCCCTCACCGTGTCGCTGTGCGCGGCTAACCATTCGCCACTCCGCGTTTGTCCCGCGCTGTCGATCACCGTGAACAGCGACTCCGCGGCAACGCGAATCTCACGACGCTCCGGCTTTGCGCTTATCGGATTGAAGACGACGAAGCGCTCTGTCCGTCCCACCTTCGGCTGATCGCCCGCGAGCAGCGCCACTCCTATCAGGCCGGGCGGAATCATAGGAGAGCTCAGTGCCGCCAGATGCGGCGTAGCGGAATCGGCAGAGCGTCCGTCAACGACGACCAGCGTCGAATCGTTTTGAACGAATCCGCCCAGCTTCGACGTCTTCCCCGCGCGAGTCAGGTACATCGAAACGTCGGTGGCGCGGAATCCTCGGCTCAATCTCGTCCGCAGTCTCGCCGAAACATCGATCAGCGAATCTCCTGACGGAAATCGGCCGGTGTAGTAGTCTTCACTCACGAACGCCGCGACGAGCGTGTCGAGCACCGAAGACGCGGCGCCAATCTTCTGGCCGCGGAATGTAAGCGAGTAGTAGAACGATGCCGGCTGAATCCTGATCGCCGCTTCGGTGAGACGGCGGTTCACGTCGCCTCCATAATTCCGCCGCAGCATCCAGGCGAATCCACCAATCCACATCAGCACAATCACAACCGCGATCGCCTTTCTATTCATTCTTTAATGACGATCCAGTCGCCTCCCCATCCCGACCGCAGCCGACAGCCGCTCCGCCCAACCCCCCCCGGCGGGTAATCCCGAGATGCAGTTAGGTAAGCGCGAGCCCAGTCTCGGAATTAATCCACCCGAGGTACCGTTCCAATCCCCCGGTGACCGGCATCGCTAGCAGCTCGGGCACCTTGTACGGATGCAGCTCCTTGAACGCGAGCTCGATCCCGTTCACGCAGGCCGATCGCGTCTTCAGCAGAAGCACGACTTCCGTCAAATCCGTGACTTTGTTCTCCCACCGGTAAATCGAATGCGCCCCCGGCATCATCGTTCCACACGCGATTAGCCGCCGGTCGAGAAGGGCGCGCACCAGCTTAGTCGCCTGATCCGAGGTTTCCACGGTCGTCAACACCACTACTGCGTCGGTATGCGGCACTCGTAGTCCGGGTAAGGTCGGGGAGAATTTAACACTCGAACGGTCTACTTCCTCATGACATTCTTCGCAGGGGTCCCGCTTGTATCTGCACCCTCCCCCCGTCACCTTTAAATGTTATGCCCGAAGAAGCCCTTGTCGTCCGCGGCGCGAGAGAACACAACCTCCGCAATATCGATGTAACGATCCCGCGCGACCGCCTCACCGTGATCACCGGGCTGTCGGGCTCGGGGAAATCGTCGCTCGCGTTCGATACGATTTACGCCGAAGGCCAGCGCCGCTATGTCGAGTCGCTCTCCGCCTACGCGCGTCAGTTCCTCGGCCTGATGGAAAAACCGGACGTCGACTCGATCGAAGGCCTCTCCCCGGCGATCTCCATCGAGCAGAAGACAGCCGGGCACAATCCGCGCTCGACTGTCGGAACCGTCACCGAGATCTACGATTACCTGCGGCTGCTCTACGCGCGCGCCGGAACTCCGCACTGTCCCAACTGCGGACGCCCCGTCGAACGTCAGAGCGCCGTCCAGATCGCGGACTCCATTCTCGCCTGGCCCGATGGTACGCGAATCGAAATCCTCGCCCCGCTCGTCCGCGGCAGAAAGGGCGAGTTCCGCGATCTCTTCGAGTCCGCGCGCAAACAGGGATTCGTACGAGCAATCGTTGACGGCGAGGTGATCGAGCTCGCCGAGCCGCCGAAGCTGAACCGCAAGCTCAATCACACGATCTCCGTAATCGTCGACCGTCTCGCCGTTCGTGCCGCCGACCGCGGCCGCCTCAGCGATTCCGTCGAGACAGCGCTCAAGCTCGCCGAAGGAAATGTCGAAGTCACGCGTCAGGACGACGGTTCTCTCACGATGTTCTCGGAGAAATACGGCTGCCCTGTTTGCGGCATCTCGCTGCCCGAACTCGAGCCGCGTCACTTCTCCTTCAACTCGCCCTTCGGCGCCTGCGCAAAGTGCGGCGGACTCGGCATTCGCCGCGAAGTCAGCGAGGATCTCATCCTCGGCGATCCGAGCATCACGATTCTCGAGGGAGTCGTGCTGCCGTGGGGTGAGCCCGACGGCTATCTGAAAAAGATGATTCTCCCCGGCCTGGCAAAGCAGCTCGGGTTCAGTCTGAGCACCCCTTGGGGTGAAATCCCGAAGGACGTGCGCGACAAGCTACTATATGGTACGGGTACCAAGTCGTCCTCCGGAGCTGCCCAGAAAGCGACGTGGGAGGGAATCCTCCGCTCCATCCAGCGCCGCTACGAAGAGACCGACTCCGATTCGCTCCGCCTCGAGCTCGAGGAGTTCATGGTTCCGCGCGATTGCACTGCCTGCGGCGGAATGCGCCTCAAGCCAGAGTCTCTCGCAGTGACCATCGCCGGAACCAACATCGGCGAGCTCGTCCAGCTTTCCATCACCGACGCTCTCGAGTTTTTCCTCTCGGTTCCCGTTCGCTCGAAGGGCAAGCCGGGCCTCGACGCAGACATAGCCGGTCCGATTCTCAAGGAAGTGCGCGAGCGCCTTCGCTTCCTGAATGACGTCGGCCTCGAGTACCTGACACTCGGCCGCGCCGCGGAATCGCTCTCCGGCGGAGAAGCTCAGCGAATCCGTCTCGCCACGCAAATCGGCTCGCGCCTCGTCGGTGTGCTGTACATTCTCGACGAGCCGTCGATCGGTCTGCACCAGCGCGACAACGCCCGACTCCTCGCCACGCTCCGCGGCCTGCGCGACCTCGGCAACACCGTCATCGTCGTCGAGCACGACGAGGAGACGATGCTCGCCGCCGATCACCTCATCGATCTGGGGCCCGGCGCCGGCAAGCACGGCGGTCTCGTCATCGCCGCGGGAACGGTCGCCGAAGTCACGGCGAACAAGGAATCCATCACCGGCAGATATCTGCGCGGAGAGCTGGAAATTCCCCTTCCGCCGAAGCGCCGCGAGCCCGATCCGCACCGGATGATCCACATCGAAGGAGCGCGCGAGCACAATCTCCAGAACCTCGACGTGCAAATACCGCTCGGGTTGTTCGTCGCCATCACCGGCGTTTCCGGCTCCGGAAAGTCCACGCTCATCGAGGACATTCTCCAGCGCGCGATGTCGCGCCACTTCTATCGCGCCCGCGTAATCCCGGGCGCGCACAAGCGCATCCGCGGCCTCGAGCATCTCGACAAGGTGATCGACATCGACCAGAGCCCGATCGGCCGCACGCCGCGCTCCAACCCGGCCACGTACACGGGGCTCTTCACTCCGATTCGCGAGTTGTTCGCCGAGCTCCCCGAAGCCAAGATCCGCGGCTACGGTCCGGGCCGTTTTTCTTTCAACGTGAAGGGTGGACGCTGCGAAGCCTGCGAGGGTGACGGCCTTGTGAAGATCGAGATGCACTTCCTCCCCGACGTCTACGTCCCCTGCGACGTCTGCAAAGGGAAGCGCTACAATAGAGAGACGCTGGAGGTGCGCTTTCGCGGCCTCAGCATCGCCGACGTGCTCGAGCAGACGGTCGAGGATGCCCTCGAGTTCTTCGAGAACCAGCCGCGCATCCGCCAGAAGCTGCAAACTCTCAGCGACGTCGGGCTCGGCTACATCCACCTCGGCCAGAGCGCGACCACCCTCTCCGGCGGCGAGGCGCAGCGGGTCAAACTGTCCGCCGAGCTCTCGAAGCGGGACACCGGGCGCACCTTTTACATCCTCGACGAGCCGACGACCGGCCTCCATTTTGAAGATGTAAGAATGCTGCTCGAAGTACTGCACCGTCTCGTGGACCGGGGGAATACTGTGTTGGTGATCGAGCACAACCTCGACGTCATCAAGACCGCCGACTGGATCATAGATCTCGGCCCCGAAGGCGGACTTCGCGGCGGGGAGATCGTAGCCGCCAGGAACCCTGAGGACGTCGCGCAAATCGAGCGCTCCTACACCGGCCAGTATCTGAAGAAACTGCTCGCTCCGAAGCCGGCCGCGC
>JALYYD010000016.1 GCA_030946775.1 Gemmatimonadota bacterium | reverse complement strand
AGCGCAATGTCGGCGCGGTAGAGCCAGCCGATCCATCGTGTGTAAGAGATATTCTCCTTCGGGATCTCGACTTCCATTCGCGCGAAGGAAGTAAGCGGATCCCGCGCAGCGATAACGCGCACGTCGTGACCGAAACGCGTCAGATACTTCGCGGTCTTGCCTGTCCGCGCGCTAGCGATGTGATCGTAGGGCGGAAAATAGTGCGTGAGAAAGAGAATTCGCATCATCGGGCCCGGGGGCTACTCGCCCGCCGATTTTCCGCCAATGAGCGGCTTCAGCGTTCTCCGATAGATGTATCTCATTCCACCATAGATCGGGCCGGCGTAGAATCGCCCGAGCGACGGATAGTCGGCGTAGCGCAGCTTTGGGCGCGCCATTATCTCCTCGAACTCCGCCTCGGTCAACTTCAGCTTCTTCTGTACGTACTCCTTGTCTATCTCCTGCTGCGCGATCGGATACGGCGGCTTCTGCAGCTCGGCGAGTGCTTCATCACGCGTCATCTGCTTCGAGCAGATCAAGCTGGAGAAGTGCGCCTTCCTCTTGTCGAAGCCGAACTTCCGCGGCAGCAGATATCCCTGATAGAAGCGCGTGTAGACGGACTCGTAGTGCTTGCCGCCGTAATCCACCCATCCCAGCTCGTTGATGAGAATGTCCTTCGCTGCCTTCTTGTCGTAGTCGACGAAGTTGAGGATGTGAGTCCAGCGCTGCGAGCGGCGGAATCTGAGCAGATTGAAGAACGACGTGTGCGGATAGGTGCGGAGACGCCCCTTCCCGAACCTTTTCTGCACGCTGCGGATATACATCCAGTCGCTGTGCCCGTTCGACCACGCACGCGGCATGTGCGATTCCGTCTTCACGTTGAAGCCCGTAACAACATCCTTCAGGCCGAGCCGGTTCGCCTCGCCGAACATCACGCTGATGATGGCGTGGTCGGACGGAATCTCGGAGTCGGGAGTGGAGGCCTTGAGAAACGCGACCTGCAAATCGCGGAACTCGTCCCAGTCGAGCACGACCGTCATCAGGTGGACGTCGAGCTGCTGGAGAACCTTTTGGATGTTCTTTACCGCGAGCTCGCTATCCCACCCGTTGTCGAGATGCACGGCGAGCGGGCGTAGCCCCGCCTTCTTGGCCAGATAGACTGCGTATGTGCTGTCCACGCCCCCGCTCACGCCCATTATGCAGTCGTACTTCTTTCCCTTCCCCGTCTCCTTGATCTGCGCCACGACGGCGTCGAAGCGCTTCGCCCCCTCGACGCCCCCAAAGACGTGGTCACGCTCGAGCTGGTCGTATTGGCGGCAGTGATTGCACACACCCTCCTCGTCGAAGGTTATGTCGGGATCGGTGGTATCCATCACGCAGCGGCTGCAGATGCTTCGTGTCATTTCAATTGGTTTTCCCGACGGTGAAGACCGGCTTCAGCTCGGACCGCTCGGGATATGTGATGAGAACGGCCCGGTGCGGACCGTGATATACAAAGAGACTTCCCGCCGCTGCGGCCGACGCTCCGCCAGCCGTGATCGCTTCGGCGAGATCGGCTACACTGCCCGCGCCGCCACAGGCAACGACCGGCACGCCTACGGCATCGGTCACCATCCTGATAAGCGGGATGTCGTAGCCGGACATCGTGCCGTCGCGGTCTACAGAATTGAGAAGGATTTCTCCTGCGCCCTGACGTTCCATCTCGACGGCGAACTCCACTGGCGAGAGACCGGTTTTCTTCCGCCCTCCGTATGTCACGACCTCGTACTTGCCGCGCCACGATTTTCTTACGTCAATCGACGCGATCACGCTCGAGCTGCCGAACAGGTCCGCCGCTTCGCGCATGAAGCCGGGGCGCTCGACGGCGAAAGAATTGACGGCAACCTTTTCCAGACCGATGGCGAACAGCTGCCGCATGTGCTCCACCGTCCGCACCCCACCACCGTAGCAGAGAGGCATGAAGCATTCGGTGGCGATCTGGTCCAGCATCGCAAATGGCGGCGAACGCCTCTCCTGCGAGGCGGTGATGTCGAGGAAGACGAGCTCGTCGACTTCCTTCTCGTTGAAGATGCGGATGGCGTTAATCGGATCGCCGATGTAGCGCGGCTCCTTGAACTTCACCGTCTTCACCAGCCCGTCGTTCTTGAGCAGCAGGCACGGAATGACCCGCGGAGGAATCACTCATCCATCCCGGCGAAATTGCTCAGCACTCGCATCCCGAAGCGGTGGCTCTTCTCGGGATGGAACTGTACGCCGGCGATGTTGCCGTTCCGCACCGCGGAGACGAACGATGGGCCGTAGTCGGTCCGTCCCAACACGTTCTCCTCATCGCAGGAGAGATAGAAAGAATGCACGAAATAGAACCGCGCGTCGTCCGTCATTCCCTCAAAGAGCGGATCGGGCTTCACGATGGACACCGTGTTCCACCCCATGTGCGGAATCTTTAGCGGCGACGCATTGTCGGACACGAACTTCCTCACCGTCCCCTTGATCCAACCCAGCCCCTCGCACTTTCCCTCTGCACTCCCCTCGGCGAGGAGCTGCATTCCGAGGCACGCTCCGATAAACGGCTTCTTG
>JALYYD010000014.1 GCA_030946775.1 Gemmatimonadota bacterium | reverse complement strand
GTGTAAAACGGTGTCGGCAGCAGCCAGGAGAGGCGCATCCCCTGGCTGCGCAGGCCGTCGGGCCCGAACATCTTCACCAGCACGAGTGGCGCGTCCACGAAAGCCCACGCGTGCGGATGCTGATTGTTCTGCCGCCCGAACTCGGCGAAGTACTGGCCGAACTTGAGCTGTAGGTTGGCCGGCAGCGCAGTCGTGATTACATACGCCTCTTCGAGCTCGACTCCGGTTTGTCCGGCGGAATCGATTTTGAAGACGATGTTGCTGAATCCCTTGAAGTACGGATCCACCGCGCCGTCCAGAGAGAGCTCGGCGTTGGGCATTGTAAATCCGCGCACCTTTGGATCGTGATCGCCGCGCTCCAGCAATCCGACGTTCGGCTCGGATGACCAGCCGCCGTCGGCGAGGGTAACGAACCCGATATTCATATATCCGCCCGTCGCGCGCGGGCCATCGGACGAGATCGGCGCACGCGTCGAGGTGGAATCTGTCGCGCCGAGCTCCTTCTCGAGGGTCTTTACAAGCGCGATGGAGTCGGCACGCGCGACGCTGTCCGCGCGCGCAGCCGAATCCGCCATTGATGAAACCGGCGCTGACTGGGCGTTCAGCGCGAAGGGCAGAACGATGCCGATCGCAGAGAGAAGAATTGTTCTTCTCATATGGAAATCCTTTTTTTGTGGTTTCAGACAAATCCGGACTGAATGGATCCGGAGGAATGGGCGCCATCCGCTTTTGCGCGGGGGCGCGGAGCGCTACGCCTGTCTGCTGGGCGGGGCTCGGGGACGCGCGCTGGCGCGCGCCGAAAAATCGGACCGTGCGTAAACCTGAGATGACGCGACAGACTGTCTTCTCGCCGGAACCACGTACCGGCCGGCGGCGTCACCGGTGATCGAGAGTAGCGCCCGGGCTGCGCACGCGGCACAGTCCGCTTCGTCGTGTGCGTGATGGACGCCGATGCCGGCGGACTCCACGTGCGAGCGAGCGTCGGCGCCGAATTGGCCTTCGGAGAACGCAGCGAAGGCGAGACACAACTGCGCCGCGGCGTAGATAAAAATCGCCGTGCGACCGAGCCAAGTCGGAGAAGCGTTGAACCTGCGCGCCTGAGTCATCAGACTCGAATTGTAGACGGTACGCGCCACGGGGGCAACGCCCTGACTCCTACCGAGTAACTTCCACGAGCAGGGTTAGTCCCCCGGCACCCTGCTCTTCGACGTTGTTATTGAGCGTGTGGTGCGGGATATGGCAGTGCATTATCCACTTTCCCGGCTCCAACGCGGGCCAAATCACATCGTATCTCTGGCCAGGTCCGACGTTGATCACATCCGCCTGAAAACGCGCTCCCGGCGGAAGCAGGATCCCATCCCGGGCGACAACGGTGAACGGTCCGCCGTGCATATGCATCGGATGGATGAAGTTGTTATTAGTGCCGATGAAACGGAATTTGACCGTCTGTCCGACGCGCATCCGAAGAGTGTCCGTAGCCGGATACGATTTTCCGTTGATCGTGAAAAAGTTTGGAAGCGCTCCGTCCATTATCATCGCCGGATACGTGAGGCCGCCGAGAACAAGCCACTCCTGCAGCTGGACGACGTACTCGTAGTCGGCGGCCGGTTCCTCAGCTTTGATGCGCGGCCGGATGATCAGCGCACCGTAAAGCCCAAGCGCCTGCTGCCGGTCGGGCTGCGCGTGTGAATGATAGAAGTAGGTGCCCGCCTGCTTCACCTCGTACTCGTAGGTGAACGTTTCCCCGGGCATTATCGGACGCTGTGTTATGTTCGCCGGACCGTCCATCGCATTCGGAACGATCAGCCCGTGCCAATGCATCGTGGTCGGGACAGGAAGATGGTTCGTAAAATTGATACGCACGCGATCGCCTTCAGTAAACTCCAGGCGTGGCCCCGGAACCTGGTGGTTGATGGCGTAGGCCGTCACGGTCCGCCCTGGAAGAATGTTCCACTGGATGACCGACGCCTCAAAATCGAAAACCTTGACACCATTCTCGATTCGCGGCACCAGCGGGCGGTCGCCCCTGGCATCCGGCGCGGCTCGATAAGTAATCTCCCGCGGATCTGCCGCTGCCATGTCCCGCATTGCATCGGCCGGCGTGTCGTAAACGGAAATAGTTCCCGGGGGCATAATCGCACCCTTCACCTGGTCGCCGCTGATCCGCAGGTTGAAAAAAGCAGCCGGTATGTACATCCCGCTCAACAGCGCGAGAGTGGTGACGATGATGAGGGCCGCGCGCTGGGGAGTGGTAACGGCGAACGCGCCGGACTGTTCGCCGTGTTTCACCCCGCTCGCGCCGGATGCGCCGCTCTTCGCCGAGTGATCCATTCCGGCCATCCCCTCCATCCCCTCCATCCCATCCATCTCTTTCTCTTTCGCCTTCGTCTTCGCTTTTGCAGGACCACCGCGCACTGTCATCAGGCCGTGCTTGAGATTCTTCGACACCATCCACACGTTGATCGGGTAGGCGATGAAGAATCCGGCGGTGACTCCAATGGACATCACGAACCAGAACAAGGGCTCGCCCGGCCACATCGCGCGCATATCGCGCCCCATCATCATCACGATCATCACCGGCGCCATCGCGGACATCATCATGTTCATCGAGAGCAGCTCGGGCAGGAACGAGCGGCGCACATTCTCCAGATAGCTGCCGCCCATCATCGCCCGCATGAACAGCGACTGGAAGATCAGAAGACCGAACAGAAAGCCGAACGTGTATTCCACCAGCAGATCTACCCACATCGGCAATCCCAGCAGTGCGGTCACAGTGGCGGCGGAGATGATCCCGGTCGCGTCGCCGGCGATGCAGTGCACGGTGCTCCCCACTCCCTGCTTCCATAATGGTTGAACAAACTCCTCGTGCGTGCCTTTCCGCGGCTCCTTGTCCGCCATTATGTAAAGGAGCAGCCCGATCGGCCCCATATACAGGGTGATGAGCACAAACCCCCACTTCATCACCGGCGCTTCGGGATTGCCCCGGAACTGGTCTACCGCTACGTAGATCGCGCAGACGATCGCGATCGCCAGCCACGCATAGACGACGTAGTCAAATGGCTGCAGAACCATCATGACTCTCCGCTTACTTGGCCAGTCGTCGCGACGACCAGTGAATAGCGCGTATTCGCCAGGCCGGTCCGTTCGAGCCGGCCCCGTTCGTCCTCGAGAGAACCATCAACTCGGCTCCCGCGGAATTGATGGCGCGGCCTTCGAACTCGCCCTTCGAGATACTGGTTGAGGTGACCCACGCCACATCGCCAGCAACGACGGCGCGAATGGGGCCGCTCACGGCTGGCACCGCCTTTCGAAAAGCGATGTCTTCCGAAAGGTGATGGCCGGCGTAATCCGATCGCGACTGGATCTCCCCCGCCTCGAGAATCACCGCATCCGGCGCGAGAAGCCGCAGCGCCCCCGAACTGTCCCCCGCTGCGATTGCTCTTTCGAAAGCCATTACGACTTCCGCCGCCGCCGCCGAGTCGCTTAGAACGGGAGTCGGAAAAGGCATCTGCCTGACAATCCGACCCACTGAAAACACCAGCGTCGCAAACTGAACATCCCAATCCGCTCCCGTCCCCGGCGCGGACGGCTCCGCGTGCGCGACACGAACGTTCCAAAGCCCAGCTCGTTCGAGCCGGAACGTGACAATCCCATTTGCATCCGCGTTGGCGGATATGTCCTGAACCGCGGGACGGCCCGCCGCCTCGGCTGCCACGCCTGCGTGGACGTGGACGCCCGGCAGCGGATTCCCGTGCGACAGAACCCGAAACTGCGCGCGTGACCCGGGCTCCAGCGCGAGAGGATTGGCCAGCGGCACGATTTCCAGTCCGTGTCCGGCGAGCCGGTCGAAGGCGGCTGCGCCTCCATTTCCCACCTCGACGATTGTCTTCGCGAACTTCGCCGATCGCATTGTGACTGAGTCGCTGGGGAGCGTTCCCAGGCGCACATACTCGGCGGCCTCTTCGG
>JALYYD010000008.1 GCA_030946775.1 Gemmatimonadota bacterium | reverse complement strand
ATTCGAATCCACGCCATCTCGCGGCTGCGCGTGATGTTGGCGCCGAAACCGGTGCGGTCGGGGAGGAACTTCCCCCCCTGCCAGTCGGCGCCGACGGTCGGAATGTTGTTTTCCGCGTAACAGGCGGTGACGCAGGCGGAGCAGCCGGTGCACCGGGCGAGATCGACCGTCATCGCCCAGCGGCGCTTGGCCATCCCGCTCCAGTGATTCGGATCGTACATCCCCTTCGCGTTCGAGTTCGGATCGCCGCGATCTCCCTGCGCATCATTGGCGACGGGCGACCTCATTCCGGGCAGGAACTTGTGGCCGACATCGCCCGGCATTTCCTCACCCTTCTCGCGCGGCTCCTGATCCGATCCTGCCGCGCCCGACTCATTACCCTGAGTCCCCAGCTCGCCCACGGCGATCGCCTGTCCGATCCCGCGCCCGTGCTGGCGCGACGATCCTTCGGTGGTGACGAGCAAGGCGCTTCCGCTCGCCTTCGTCACGTCGGCGGTGGTTGAAGCATACGAGAATCCGCCGGCGCGATCTTCCGAGAGCGGAAGCAGGTCGAGCGGATTCAACCCCGCGGACGCATATCGTCCCGAATGCGCGTGGCCCCGTCCGGTTGCAATGGCGACAGTGTCGCGCTGCACTCCGGGATAGGTGAGCGCGGGCAGCGTCAGACTTCCCGCCGACGTCTTCACCGTCACCATATCGCCGTTCTCCAATCCCTGCTTCTTCATAGTTGCGGGATTCATCTCCGCGACCGTTTGCCAGCAAATCTTCGTTACTGGATCAGGCAGCTCCTGGAGCCACGGCTTGTTCGCGCCGCGTCCGTCGCCGAGCAGCGGATGCTGGTAGACGACGAGATACATCGAAGCGCTCGACTGGTCGATCGGCGGCGCGGTGCGCAGCGCTGGAAGCGCGCGCGTCGTCGGGAAATAACCAACCGACCCCGATGTGAATCCCTTCGGAAGCGCGGCGGCCAATCCTGCCGCGCCGCCGGGGAATCTAGCGATGAGCCAGCTGCGATAACTGTCGAACTGATACCGCGACGCGGTCGCCGCTTCCGCCTTGGCGACACTGAGCAGAATCTCGGTCGTCGCCCGCGTGTCGAACACCGGATCCATCGTCGGCTGCTGGAGGGAGAGCACTCCGCGCAGCGGCTCCGAGTCACCCCACTGCTCGAGCGAGTGGTTGTCGGGGAGAATGAGATCGGCAAGCTCCGTCGTCTCGTCGGGGACGGTCGAGAAGCTCACCTTGTAGGCGACCTTCTTCATCGCGTCGCCGAAGCCAACCGAGCGAGGAAGCGTGTAAACCGGATTGGCGCCACGCACCATCAGCAGCGACACTCCGCCCGAAGCCATCCTCTGCGCGATCGCGCGCATTTCGGCGGCCGTTGCGATTCCCTCGAATCCGAGGTACGAACCGGCCGCGGCAGGAGCGCTGTTGAGCGTGGAAACCATTGCGCTCAATTCGGAGCTGCCGGCGCCGGAGAGAACCATCGCCGGCTTCGCCGACGAGAATTCGCGCGCGAGTGACGCCAGCGCCTTTTCCGGAGCTCCGCTCTGCTGCGCCGCCTGCGCCGGAGTGAGCGAACCGCTCAGCATCCTCGCGACGGCGATCTCGCCGCCAGGGCGGCAGTCAATCCATTGATCGGCGTTGAGACCGGTGAGCGAGCGGCGCGGCCCTACATATATGAGACGTGGCGCGTTCTTGTGATCCGAACGCGCGTCGGCCCAGGCAAGCTGCTGCGGGACCGCGGCGCCCCATCCATCGAGGAAATCCGCGCCGAACGAAACGATGAGCTTCGTTCCCTTGAAGTTTAGAACCGGCCAGGCGCCGGCGCCATTCGCCTTGTTCGCGGCGATGGATGCGTGATCCGCTTCAGCGTCGTAGCTGACGTGCGCCGGCATTCCGAGCGCGCCGAGCCACTGGTCGAGGAACAGGCCGAAGCTCCCCGATTCGTGCTGATTGATGAAGATGGCGTTGCCGAGCCCGCCGCTCGTGCGCGTCTCGTTGATTTTTTCGGCGAAGAGGCGAAGCGCTTCGTCCCACTTGATAGCTTCGAGTCGCCCGTTGCGGCGCACCATCGGACCGCGAAAGCGATCGGGATTGTAGAGACCCTGGAGCGCCGCCTGTCCGCGCGCGCAGAGCGCTCCCCGGTTGACGGGATGCTCCGGATTTCCCGCGAGCTTGATCGTGCGCCCGGCGCGCGTCTCGGCGATTACGCCGCAGCCGGTGGCGCACTCGCGGCAGGTCGTCGCGTAATAAGTCGAGACGCCCGGAACCGTCTGGTCTGGCGAGACGAGATACGGGATCAGCTTTTCGACTTTCTCCTGGGCGCAGCCGAGCATCGCCGTTGCGGCGCCGCCTACTCCCAGCACCTTGAGAAAGTCACGGCGCTTCACCGTCAGTCTTTCCTCGGCCGCCCCGACGGAGCCTTCGCCCGTCACGCCGTCCGGCTGAACCCCGCCGATCTCGCCCAGTTTACTCGTCACTCGTCAATCGTCGTCGTTAGTAGTGGCAGGTACTGCAGTCGTAGCGCGCTTTGAACGGCGGGTTCGACTGGCCGATGTGACAGTTCACGCACCAGCCCATGTTGAGCGTATTCGCCTGATAGACCTGCTGCATCTGCTGGATCTGTCCGTGACAGGTCTGGCACTGAACGCCGGCGTTGACGTGCCGCATGTGCGGGAAGTGCACGTACTCGGGGAGCTTGTGGATTCGAATCCACGGCACCGGCTGCTTATTGGTCCAGAACGCGTTGAGCTTTTTGATCTGGGCTTTCCCGGCATCGGTGGTTCCGGCGACGACGGTGTGACAACCCATGCAGGTGCCGACGGCGGGAAGACCGGGATCGGGAGATTTATTCGCGGTGTAGTGGCAGTACAGGCAGTTCATCTTCAGCATGCCTGCGTGCACGGTGTGGGGGAACTTCACCGGCTGCTCTGGTCCCCATCCCTGGGATGAAGACGCTCCGCTGTAAGCGGAAAGCATTGTCGCGAAAGCCGCAATGCAAATAAAACCGGGCAGAGCCAGCCATCAGCTTCGCAGGTTCATCCGCGCCAAGAGTTCGAAAAGTGGAAGTGGTCGGTTCGCTTTGTGAAGATTTTCACAAGGTATTCACGGGCGAAAAATGCTGGCGACCAACGTCAGACGCAAGGTGGTCGGCTCACGGAATTTTTCGGTTGAATTTCCGGCCGGCGATTCTTTCAACTGTCCTCTGAATTTCAATGAAGACGGCGCGCAGCAGTGCAATTTCCCTTCCATCGGGGCGGGCGCGGAAAAAAATGGTTCGGAGCGAGCGCATGATGTGCTCGTGGTAGCGCGTCTTGAAAAACTCGATTGCGTACAGACCCTGCTCGGCGTCGGCGAACAACTGTTCGTACTCCTCGACCGTCGCCGGCGGCGCGTGTTTTCGTGGCGGGGCGAGCGTCCGCGTCGCGTCGGCGGCGAAGATGTGGAGCTCATACAAGCTGAGCAGCACGGCTTGGGCGAGGTTGAGCGAAGCGTGCGTGGTCGTCGGAATGGTGACCACCACCTGCGCCCGGTCGAGCGCCTCATTCGGCAAACCCTTGTCTTCACGGCCGAAGAGGAGCGCGATGTCACCCTCCTCCGCTATCTCGAGCAGGTCCGCGGCCGCCTCGCGAGGTGTGACGACATCGCGCTTCGCGGCGCGCCGCCGCGCTGTAAACCCCGCCACCGAAACACATCCATCCAGCGCCTCATCGAGGTCGGCGCAGCGCTTGATGCCGGAGATGATCTGAACAGTGTCGTGGGCGATTCCCTCCAGCCGGTACGCGTCGTACTCGACGGGGCGCACGAGGTAGAGTCGTGCGAAACCGAAATTTTTCATCGCTCGGATGGTACCGGCGATGTTTACGGGGTCCTGGGGTTCGTACAGGACGATGCGGAATCGGGAGAGGACGGAATCAGGCATCACGCTTGGGAAGGAAAGCTTTTTGAGAAGGAACTGCAACTGCCACTGCAACGGCAGAAGAACGGGACGCGAGACTTCAGTCTGTTGGTCGGGAGTCGTCGGTCACTACCGCGCGATTTCACCGGCGCGCATCGGACTCCGGCTCATCGGCGCGTACGAGGCGCGATCGCGGCACGATCAGTCGCCGAGTTGTTGACTACCGACAGATGACTATGAGTCTACAGACTGGAGTCCCGTTCAGTTGCCGTTGCAGTTGTTTTTGAAAAAAGGCCCCCCGCGC
>JALYYD010000326.1 GCA_030946775.1 Gemmatimonadota bacterium | reverse complement strand
TCGGCGAGGTAGTAAACCTCGGGGCCGCCCTTTCTGATGTAGATGTTGAAGTGATTGAGCCAGAAGTCGGTCATCACTTCCTCTAGCTGCCGCTCGCTTCCGACTGCGCGCGCCATTCTTTCCGATTGGAGCTGCGCGCCGAGCTGGACGATGCCGCCGAACTGCTGCTGTATCTGCTTGCGAACGGCGGCGCTGTCGGCGCGCGTCTTCGCCATCGCGAGGTCGCTCTGCGGATCCTTCTTCTCGGTGCGCTTCGCCTGGATCATCTGGGCGTACTGCTTCAGCAGCTCATTCTGATCCTGGGCGAGAACCGTGTAATGCGTCATGAACGCATCCATCGCCGAGTTGTCGATGCGGTCGGGGTGGAGCTGCTGGTCGATCCACTTGTCGAGGCCGATTGCGCGTACCTTCTGAATGTCGCCGGGATGCGGTCCGAAGGTGAGACGATTCAGCGCCTGCATTATCTGCTGGTCGGCGGGGAGCTCTCGGACGTCCGACTGCGCCGAGAGTGTCATCGCCGGCGCCATCAGGAAAAGAAGGAATGTCTTTAGTGCTCTCGTCATGCTCTCTCCGGTATCGCTTCCGGAAAGTTAGACGCCCGCAGGTTGGGCGCCGTTAAGGGGATTCGGGCCTTTGGGCCCGGGGCAGCCCTTTGAAAAGGAGCCAGAGGCCCATTGAGATCTCGAAAATGCCGATTGGCCCCATGTAGACTGGGAAGAGCACTTTGAGCAGGCCAGGATCGACAAGGAAGGCGAGCGACACGGCCGCCATCAGCGCGGATCCGACTATCCCGAGTCCGGCCAGCACCCTCGGGACATACCGTGCCTGCCACCATAGGTACGCGAACAACGTCGAACCGAGTCCAAGGAAAATGAACGCGACTGTGAATCCGATTCCGTGAGCTGCGGTCAAAACCGAGAGAGCGGAAAGATCTCTCGTTCCTGCCACGATGCGGATCGCGCCGAAGTCGTTGGCCGACGTGACGGTGAGCACAGCGGTCTCGATGACTCTGAAGAAAACGGCGAGCGCTGCGAGGTTGCGGTTGATCGGTCGGAGGACGACATAGAGCGACGTGATGAGCACGGTGTCTATCACCGACACCAGGATGTTGGCGGCTATGCCCGAGCGGAACAGCGTTTCGTTCGCAGCGATATTACTGGCGGTCTCGAGTGGGTTCCCGGGAATGACGACGTGTGCGCGCGCGTAAGACTCCGCGAACACCGCAACCACCATCGCCAGCAGGTACGTGAAGCCGACGATGCGCGCTGCCTTTCGCTGTTGATCGTCGATCGCGATTGCCGTCACGCCGTAGTCCCGTGTGTCGGGGAGAGGGATAGCTCATCGTCGTTCTTCGCGCCCTTGATCAACAGCCAGAACATCGCCGAGACCTCGCCGATACCGTTGGGGAGCATCAATAGCGAATCAACGGCGCTCAGGTACGCGGGAAAGATGAGACCGGTCAGCCCGACCACGAGATTCCCGAAGCATCCGATGACGATGAGAACGCCGAGCAGCTTCGGAAGGAATCTCGATTTGTAAACGAGCAGTCCGAATGGTAGGAGCCAGAGTCCCCATAGCAGCGTCACCGCGTTTATTCCGAAATTGCGAAGACGCATCGCCCCCACCACGAACGGCGCGAGGAGAGCTGGGTTGCCCGCCGCGGTGACTTCAGGCGGATGCACGAGGATGAGCGGCGAGCTCAGCATCACGGTGTTGAAGAAGGAGAGCGGCGCCGAGATGGCGAAGAGCGCGAGCATCATCAGCGCCTGCTTCCGGTTCACTTCCTTGAGGAGCTGGTAGAGCAGGATGACGAGAACCACAAAGGCGATTTGGCCGAGCAGGTCCACTGCCAGTCCGAAACGGAAAAGCGTCTCGTTGGCGGCGACTTTTGCGGCCGTTCCGGCTGCATCGCCGCGGACGACGAACTTTCCGGGGATGTAGAGGAGGCTGAAGACGCCTGTGAAACCCATTAACAGATAGAGCGCGCCGGCGATACGCGCCGGGCGCTTTCGCGAATCCATCGTGACCCCCTGTATTGTAGGAATCCCCGGACGTGTCGGCGCCCGGGGATCGTTACGGAATAACTAGGGATTCAGTTTCAGGACGCTGCGGTCACCCTTCTTGATGGAGTCCGAGCACGTTACCGGCCGGATCCTTGAATTGGGCGATGACCATCGGGCCGTGCTCCGTAAGCGCCATGTCGATGGCGCCGCCGTTGGCGACGACGGCGGCGAGTGTCTTCGCGACACTGTCAACCATTATGTGCGGGTTCGCAGGCGGCCGTTAGAGCTTCCTGTACACCTTGGAAAAGCCGCCATCGGCGAAGGTCATCGCGCCGCTGTCATCGACAAGTCCGGTTCTTGTCGTTCCATCGGAATCCTTGCGTAGAGTGACTGAGGTGCCCAAGGCGCCGTATGACCCGGTGATGACGACGGTTTGGTCGGTCGGCACTCCGTTCACGGTAGTTCGGGTAACGACGGTCTCGTTAAATCCGTTCCCTTCGAGCAAGACGAAGGAGTCACTTACCATCTGCGTCTGATTCGCGCCGCTGCCACTCGTAGTTGCGGGAAGTGAATTGCCGTCAACCGTGCGCAACGTCCAGGTTCCGCGGATCGTGCTTGGCCCGGTGGGCGGATCCTTTATGCACCCGGCGCAAAGAATCCCGATGAGCAGCAGCTTACGAATCAAAACGGTCTCCTCAGTTTCAACGCGGCCTCAACGGCGCGCTCCGCGAGCGGCGTCATCACATCGTATCCGGCAAGATTCGGGTGCACGCCATCAGCCGTCAAGTCCGATCGCAAGCCGCCGGCGCTGTCAGCCATCGCAGAGTGGTAATCCAGGTAAACGGCGCCGGTTCTCGTCGCATACGCTTTGATCCATTGATTCAGCGCGATGATCTTCGGAGCCGGATGCAAGCCGGGCCGCCAGCGATAGTCCGCCGCCGGGAGCACTGAAGAAAGCACGACCCGGATGTGATGCTCGCGCGCGATGTCGGACATCGACGCGATGTTGTTCTCGATCAGCTCCAGCGTCACCGGCCCGCCGTTCTCCGCGATGTCATTCGTACCGGCAAGAATGACGACGACCTTTGGCTTGAGCTGGACGACGTCGGTTTGAAAGCGAGCCAGGATTTGCGTGGTCGTCTGTCCGCTGATCCCGCGCCCGACGTA
>JALYYD010000305.1 GCA_030946775.1 Gemmatimonadota bacterium | reverse complement strand
GGCCCGTCGCGCGTTCGCGGCATCCTTCGTTCCGCGGACGTCGAGTCCACCGCGGGCGCCCTTCGCCAGCTGGGTGTGACGGTGCCTCCGCTCTCCGTCGAGATGATGATTGAAGGCGTTGGGTTGAGTGGAATGCGCAGCGCCGCTGCCGATCTCGACTGCGGGAACAGCGGAACCACCACGCGTCTGATTGCAGGGATCGTCGCCGGCCAGTCGATCACCGCGCGCTTCACCGGTGACGAGAGTCTCAGCGCGCGGCCGATGAAGCGCATCGCCGAGCCGCTGACCGCGATGGGCGCGCGGATATCATTTGACAGCGGCGACGGCCTGCCGATGTCGATCGCCGGAGCGCAGCTCACTTCCGTGGATTGGGATACGAAATCATCGAGCGCGCAGACCAAGAGCGCGATTCTTCTCGCCGCGCTCGTCTCGCGCATCGAAGTTACGGTTCGTGAAAAAATGCGCTCGCGCGATCACACCGAGCGAATGCTCGCGTCACTCGGCGCCGACCTTCGAGTGAGCGGCACGACCGTTCATCTGATGCCGACATCCGCGCTGAAGCACGCCGACATCTCCGTTCCCGGAGATCCGTCATCGGCCGCGTTTTTCATCGCGCTGGGCACACTGGCGGGGGATGGAGAGATCGTGCTCCCGCGCGTGTGCGTCAACCCAACACGCGGCGGGTTTATGGCTGCCGTCACGAGGATGGGCGGAGCGATCGAGCTTGCAGATCTCTCGAATGAGGCCGGAGAAGATTCCGCCACGCTTCGAATCAAGCCGGGATCGCTGCGCTCCCTTCAAATCACCGCCGCGGATGTGCCGTCGCTCATCGATGAGCTGCCGATGCTCGCTTGTCTGGCGGCGGGAGCGGGTGTGGCTCTCGAAATACACGGAGCGGCCGAGCTGCGGGTGAAGGAGTCCGACCGCATCCGCGCCATCGTCGAGAATCTGAATCGAATCGGTGCCACAGCCGAAGAGCGCCCCGACGGCCTCGTCGTTCAAGAGGGAAGAAAGCGTCTCGCCGGAGAAGTGATCACGCGCGGTGATCACCGCATCGCGATGGCTTTCGGCGTGCTCTCGAAAATTCCGGGGAGTGACATCACGATCGACGACCCCGACTGCGTCGCAGTCTCGTACCCCGATTTCTGGAAAGACCTCGACCGGGCGGTGGCGTGAGCGAGAAAGTAGTGATCACGATCGACGGCCCGGCCGCCTCGGGGAAGTCTTCCACTTCGCAGATGGTCGCCGAGCGCCTCGGATTCCTGCACGTGGATTCGGGGTCGCTCTATCGCGCCGCGACGGCAGCCGCGCTGCGCGTCGTTCCGAATCCGGAAGAGTGGACCGAGGAAGTCGTGCTCGGCGCGGCGCGCGCGGTGTCACTTCTTCCGTCGCGATCCTCGTTCTATCCCGTAATGGGCGGAAGATCGGTGGAGGAGGAAATTCGCGGCGACCGCGTGACGCAGAATGTGTCCGCCGTGGCGAAGATGCCGAAGGTTCGCGATTGGGTGAACGAGTGCGTGCGCCAAACCGCCGCCGATCACAACGTCGTCGTTGACGGCCGCGACATCGGCACCGTGGTGTTTCCGCGCGCCCGACTGAAGATTTTTCTGATCGCAGACGCTGAAGTGCGCGCGAAGCGGCGGCTGCTGCAAAAAGGCGGCGAGATCACTTCGGGCCGCCTCACGGAGGAGACGAGCGCGATCGCCGAGCGGGATCGGCGCGATTCCGAACAGACGGCTCCAGCGCCGGATGCGATCGTAATCGACAGCACCGCTCTCACTCAGGCCGAGCAGGTGGCCAGGATTGTGGCTCTCGCGGGCGACAGGGGGTAGATTCAATAAATGCGACGATTCTCCGATCGTGCCGGCCACGACTGGGTTGCTCTCGAAGCAGAGCGGCCCGATGGGCTGCCTGAACGGCGGAAAGTCGCCGGCGCGACCGTACAGGTGGCGTTTCAGTGCGACGACGGCACGCAGGTGGCGATGGATCTCCCCGCCGACTCGCTGCACACCCTCACCGACCACGAGCTGCTTGTCATCCTCAGCAAGGGCATAAAACACTAGCTGCCACGGCCCGATCCCTGCTTGTGTAATGCGGCTGAAAGGTTCCGGCTCCGCCGGGACGAGACCCAGGAGACGACAATGACCAACTCGAGTCCGAGCCGCCACTCCGCGCTCGGAGTATTCACGTTTCTTTATCTCTGGCTGTTGATCGGCTTCACGCTCGGCACGCTCGTGCTCGTCGCGCCGGTCGGCTGGGTCGTGAACGGAGTGCATCGCGCCGGCTTGGGTAGCGGCGTCGAGAGAGTCGCGGTCATCGCGCTCGTCGTCGTTTACGTGATCATCTCCTGTTGGTTGGCGCTCCGCCTCAACGGATACCTCGGCCGCACTCGATCGGCGCCGGTTCGCTGGGGGGTTCCGGTCGCGCTCACCCTGATCACGGTGCTGACGGCCTGGGAGTGGAAGAATCCGGGCTCGACACTCTCGCATATGGCCGGCGGAGGCGGCGACGGCACGGCCGTGCAAACGGCATCGGGTGCGATCTTCGAGTTCGGCGCATACCCCGACGAAGCTCGGCTGAGGCAGCTCAAGCGCGAGGGAGTGACCACCGTTGTTTCCTTGCAGCACCCGAGCGACATCGTCGAGCGAAAGGGGATCGAGCAGGAGGAGATCTCGGCCAAGGCGGCGGGATTGCAATTGATCAAGGCGCCGATGCTCCCCTGGTTCAGCGAGAACAAGGAGGCACTCGACACGCTGCGCGCGCTCGCGCTCCACGGCCAAGGCAAGTATTACGTGCACTGCGGCCTCGGCCGCGATCGGGTGAACATCGCGAAGAAGCTGATCGAGGGGACGGGCGCGAAGACTGTCAGCGCAACCGGCGATGTCGTCGCGCTCGGATTCGAGGAGCGTGACCGGCCATTCATTCACGGAACGCTGCTCCACCTGGCGACGGGCGTATGGCTGACGCCTTATCCCGAGCACGAGGAATCGTACGGCTGTCTCGTCGAAGGACGGGCTGGGAACATCGCCCTCATTCTGGACCCGGCCGATCCCGAGCAAAAAAAGCGGCTGACTGACGTGACCGCTGTGCTCAATCAGTACGGAATACGCTACAGCTTGCTTCCGGTCGGCGCGGCGACAGGCGCGGGCGCAGGGAGTGCGGCGGACAGCGTGCACCGGATGCCTCTCCCCGTCACAATCGTGGCTTCGGAGACACCCTGGAAAGACGGATTGCCGCGGAAGGGAGCGGAGAACGCGCTCGCGTTCAAGACTGCGTACGACAAGTCGCGGCCGGCGCGTTCGCTGAACGGAGCCAAAGTGGCGACTAGCTACGTCGTCCCCCGTCCGGCCACTACCAGCGAAGACAAGCACACCGGCTGCTGAGGCCCAGCGGTTAGGCCGGGCCCGCCCCGGGATTGTTGCCTGAAAGGTGCGAGGTGCCTAAGTTTAAAGGCTGTATTGGAGCATCCCTCAAACCCTTTAACCGCACCATGGTAGAAACCGAAACCCCCACCGAAGAAACCTCAACCTCAGCCGGCGCGACCCTTACCGCCCGCGAGAAGCGCGACCTGCAGAAAGCGCAGCTCCGCCCGCTAGCCAATCTCAGACCCGAGCTCTACGACGAGGACGATTACTCTCAGGACGAGCTCGAGGGTATGATGGCGATGTACAACGGGACGATGGCCTCGATCGAAGAAGGCGAGATCGTCAAAGCCCGTGTGCTGGATATTCGCGACAACATGGTCGTCCTCGACATCGGCTTTAAATCCGAAGGCACGATCCCGCTCGAAGAGTTCAAGGACATCCCCGACCTCAAGGCCGGTGACGAAGTCGAAGTCCTGCTCGAGCACCTCGAGGACATGGAAGGCAGCGTCGTTCTCTCCAAGAAGAAAGCGGACTTCATGCG
>JALYYD010000300.1 GCA_030946775.1 Gemmatimonadota bacterium | reverse complement strand
AACGTCTCGACATTGAACACGGCGACGATCGGCGGATAATTCGAATTCGAGACGGCGCGATAAACCGGCAGCGTGGAATCGGCGGTAATTTCGTAGCTGGGGCTGCGAAGTATGATTCGCGTGCCTTGTCTCTCCCAGCGCAGGATTCGCTCGGTAAACTCGTCTCCGCCAAAGGAGCTTACTCCGGGATCGTTGGCGGAACGAGTGAGCCGTCCGACGAGCAGCAAGTCGCGGTTCAGCTCCCGGCGCGGGATCTCGAAGTACAGCTTTTCGCCGACTCGATGAGTGCTGAACAACCCGACGCGCGTTTTCGCATCACGGGTAATGACCTTGTTGTAGGGCCGGAGCGGAGTCGCGCCGGCCGAAGTGTCCGAGGCGGAGCCAGGTGCGGGCGGCATCGGCCGCACCGGCGCGGGGCGATGGAGAAAGCATCCCGTGACTGCGACGGCGAATACCGCGACCGAAAAAGATCGGGGTAGAAAATTCATTCGATTGAACGTCACGGGGCCGACCGCTGTTATCCGGATGGAGCCTCTGTCACCGACATACCCATCGAGTGATACCCCTTGTCCACGTAAACGATGGTGCCGGTGATGCCGGCAGCGAGGTCGCTGGAAAGAAATGCGGCGACGCGGCCGACATCGTCTGCCTGGAGGGGCTCAGTCAGCGGGGAGTTCGCGGCGCAATAATTCACCATTTTCTCGATGATCCCGATAGCGCTCGCGGCGCGGGACGCCCACGGCCCAGCCGAGATAGCGTTGATGCGCAATCCGAATTTTCTTCCCGCCTCGAAGGCGAGGACGCGCGTGTCACTTTCGAGCGCCGCTTTGGCGGAGGACATTCCGCCGCCGTAGCCGGGAATGGCGCGTTCGCTTGCCATATAAGTGAGCGATAAGAACGACCCTCCCTTTTTCATCAACGGCGAGAGACGGCTCACCATCGAGATCATCGAGTATGCGCTGACGCTGACAGCGGTGAGGTATCCCTCGCGGCTTGTCTCGAGCAGCGGCTTCTTCACTTCCGGTCCGTTGGCGAGCGAGTGAATCACGATGTCGAGCGGCTGGCTGCCAAAGTCCGACTCCAGCCGGCGAGCGAGGCCATCGATCGAGAAATCGCCCGTGTCCTTGTAGCGCTTGTTGGACTTGATGTCTTCGGGGGCGCCCTCGAGGGTGTCGAACGCCGCGTCCAGCGCGTAAATCTTTTCGAACTGAAGCAGCGAGCCATCGGAGAGGCGACGGGATTCGTCCATCTTCCCGCGCTCGAGAAGATTGTTGAAGATGTTGAGGGCCGGCGGCCAGGTTCCAACGACTACACTGGCCCCCGCTTCGGCGAGGGACTTGGCGATTGCGAAGCCGAATCCGCCGTCATCCGCGACGCCGGCGACGAGGGCCCGCTTCCCCTTGAGGTCGATACTGAGCATTCGGGTTATATCGCAGATTGCAGAGGGGTTCACAAGGGGAGTGGCCGCTGGTCAGCGAGGGGTAGGGGGTAGGATATTTGCGTTGAGCCCTGAGCGAGTCGAACAAAACACTTCACGCCAGAGAACGAGAGAGATGTTTCGCCGGATCACGCTGGTCGTTCTGTTCGGGCTGCTGCCATTGTCGGCCGCCGACGGACAAGTCGCAGACACGATTTTCCACAAGACGCCGCTCTTCACCACCAAGGATCTGGCGATTGCCGCCGGGTTCGGGGCGGCGACGATAGCCGTCGCCCCGCTCGACCGTTATTTCGCGCACCGGCTTCAGGATTCTGCGACGCAGTCGAACCGTTGGCTGCACGGGGCGGCGACGGGCTTCCGGTTACTTGGCTCCCAGGGATCGCTGGCGGCCGGAGCCGGCCTATACCTTATAGGAAGGGCGTCGGGAAAGCGGCGCACGGCGGATCTCGGACTCCACAGCGTCGAAGCGATGTTGACCGCCGACCTGGTTACAACCGGCATGAAAGTGTTCTTCGGAAGAGCGCGGCCGTTCGTGGACGTGACTAACAACTACGACTTCCAAATCTTTCGCGGCTTTTCCGACGACAAGTACAGATCGTTCCCATCCGGGCACGCGACGAACGCCTTTGCGTTCGCGGCGACGGTTTCGCGGGAAACGGAAATGTGGTGGCCGCGTTCGCGATGGTACATCGGCTCGGTGATGTACGGCGGCGCGGCTCTTGTCGGGCTCTCCAGGATGTACAACAACCAGCACTGGGCAAGCGACATCATCGGCGGAGCGGCGGTGGGGACGATAGTCGGGCTGAAAGTAGTGAAGTTCCAGCATTCGCATCCGGGGAACCGGATCGACCGCGCCTTTCTTTCCGTGAACATCACTCCGTCATCGATACCGGGAGCGAGACCGCACATCTCGCTGGGATTCTAGGAGGGGAGTGCAAACCGAGGGGATATTCATTCTCGCCGAGCTGAAAGGTGAGGCGGGGAGAAGAATCCGGGAAATCAATGAGCGGTACGATCCGCGGCTGGCAAGATACAAGCAGCCGCATTTGACAATCACCGGGTCGAGCGGTGTGGGGCCAATTTCCATCGGCGTGTCCGTCGCTGAGCTCCGCGCCAAACTGGAGCCGATCACGAGCACAACACCGCCACTCGAGCTTTCACTTCGCGCGGCGCAGAGATTTCTGCAGACGAACATCATCGTGCTCCCGCTCGATCACTATGGTCCGCTGCGGGAGCTGCACGATAGAATCGCCAACAGTGGCCTCCCATTTGCCCGATCGAGGCATACGTTTAGCCCGCACTGCACGCTCAGTCTCTACGTCACGCATCCGGCGGCGGTCGAGCAGGAACTGCTGCGAACGAGAATTTGCGATACGGTGATCATCGATGCTCTTCAGCTATTTCACACACGCGACCCGCAGCCTTCACGACTTCTCCTCGAGCTCCCGCTGACCGGTGGATCCAAGACGAATTGAAGTGATGTGGCGGCGGCTCTGGATGCGCCTGATCGGGAAGTCGCTTTCCGGGCCGCGCACCGCGACGCTGCCGGCTCCTCTCGGCAACGGAAATCGCGTGCTGTTCATCAGGTACGAGCGCATCGGTGATTTGATAATGGCGACATCGGTGATTCGCGCGATCGCGGAAGCGGTTCCGGGCGGAAGGATCGATGTGCTCGCGACGCCGACAACGGCTCCCGTGCTCGAGAACAATCCGCACGTCGGCAACGTTCTCACGCTAGACCGCGGATCCTGGGGGAGCTACCTGGGGCTGATGAGGCGGCTGAGGCGCGCGCGATACGACGTAATGGTAGATGGAAGAATCAACAATCCGCCGATCTTCACTTCGACGCCGCTGATGATGCTCGCAGGTGGCGCGAGGTATCGCGTGGGTTCCGGCGGAGGACAGAACGGAACGATCTACAATGTCTGTGTTCCGGAGTATGACCGCAGCGTTCATTATATCGATGGCTCGAAGAAGCTCGCCGTTCCGTTCGGCGTTGACCCGTCGAAGGTGGACTGGCAGCCGGAGCTATTCCTGACCGCTGCCGAACGTGACGCAGCCGAGCGAACGTGGGCGGAGGCGGCGGAGAGAAATGGAGACGGGCCGCAAGAAGGGCCACGCAAGCGATTGCTTGTAAACGTCTCGGCGTCCGAGCCGAAGCGCCGCTGGCCTGACGGAAAATTCATCGCCGCGCTGCAGGGACTGCGCTCACGCGCTCCGCAAATGCCGATCATCGTCATCGGACTCCCCGCGGAATGGAACAGCGTTCAGGACGTCGCCACTGCGCTCGGCGCACTGCCCGTGCAGACTCCGAAGCTGCGTGACGCGTTCGCTCTCGTGGGCACAGCCGACCTTGTCTTCACCCCCGATACAAGCATCTCGCACGCGGCGTCCGCGTTCAAAAAGCCCTCGCTCGTCCTGCTCAAGCGCGAACACCGGCCATACGCGCCGTACAACACACCCGGGCAGATCGTCAGCTGGGGCGAAGACGAGATTCGGCTGATGCCCTACGAGCGGGTTTCTGCGGCGCTGGAGAAGCTGGTCGCCGAGTTCGGATAGCGCGTCAACGCTGGCCGTCTCGACTAAATTTGTCGGATGCCTCCGCAATTCATCTATGTAATGAAGGACCTGCGCAAAGTCGTCCCGCCATCACGGGAGATTTTGCGTGGCATCTGGCTCTCCTTTTATCCCGGTGCAAAGATCGGCGTGCTCGGCGCAAATGGCGCGGGGAAATCATCGCTGCTCCGCATCATGGCGGGGGTCGATCAGGATTTTCAGGGCGAGGCGTGGCCGCACGAGGGCACGCGGATAGGCTATCTCTCGCAGGAGCCGCAGCTCGACGACAAGAAAAACGTGAAGGAAAACGTCGAGGAAGCGGTGAAGCCGACGCGCGACCTGCTGAAAAAGTTCGAGGAGATATCGAACAAGTTCGCCGAGCCGATGTCGGACGATGCGATGGAGAAGCTGCTCGACACTCAAGCAAAGGTTCAGGAGAAGATCGACGCCGCCAACGCGTGGGACCTCGACCGGAAGATCGAGATCGCGATGGACGCGCTGCGTCTCCCGCCTGCTGACGCCGACGTGAAGAAGCTCTCGGGCGGCGAGCGACGCCGAGTAGCGCTCTGCCGCACGCTGCTCGAAGAGCCGGACATGCTGCTTCTGGATGAGCCGACGAACCATCTCGACGCGGAATCGGTGGCGTGGCTGGAGAGGTATCTGGCAGAATTTCCGGGAACCGTCGTTGCTGTGACGCACGACCGCTACTTCCTCGACAACGTCGCGGGATGGATTCTCGAGCTCGATCGCGGAGCGGGCATTCCGTACGAGGGCAATTACACCTCGTGGCTGGAGCAGAAGAGAACCCGGCTGGCGACGGAAGAGAAGCAGGCGTCGGCTCGGCAGCGCACGCTCGAGCGCGAGCTCGAATGGGTGCGAATGTCGCCCCGCGCCCGGCAGTCGAAGAGCAAAGCACGCATCCAGAAGTACGAGGAGCTGGCGACGGCGGCCGCTGATGAGAAAGTGATGCAGAACGAGATCATCATTCCACCTCCGCCGCGGCTCGGCAACGACGTCGTAATTGCGAAGGATTTGAAGAAGGCCTACGGCGACAAGGTGCTGCTCGACGGCTTGTCGTTCGCACTGCCGCGCGGCGGGATTGTGGGAGTGATCGGAGCGAACGGCGCCGGAAAGACGACGCTGTTCCGGATGATCGTCGGCGAGGAGAAGCCGGACGATGGCAGTCTCGTCGTCGGCGACACGGTGACGATCGCGTACATCGATCAGGGGCGCGAGCTGGACGGAAAGAAAACCGTGTATGACGAAGTGAGCGGCGGCGCCGAAGTCATCCAGGTCGGGAAGCGCGAGATGCAGACGCGCGCATATCTGGCGCAGTTCAACTTCAAGGGCCCCGACCAGCAGAAGAAGGTGAAGGACCTATCAGGCGGAGAGCGCAACAGACTCCATCTCGCGAAGCTGCTCAAGAGCGGCGGCAATCTGCTTCTCCTCGATGAGCCGACGAACGATCTCGACGTTGACACACTGCGCGCGCTGGAAGAAGCGCTGGTCGGATTCGCCGGATGCGCTGTAGTCATCACCCACGACCGGTGGTTCCTCGACCGCGTCGCAACGCACATCCTCGCGTTCGAAGGGAACAGCGAAGCGGTCTGGTTCGAGGGGAACTACCAGGCGTACAAGGAAGATCTGCGGAAGAGAAAGGGAGTGGACGCGGATCAGCCGCACCGGATGCAGTACAAGAAGCTCGTGCGTTAGCCTCACGTTTCATCACGTATTCAAGGAGCTCGTATGCGGCCGCTCGGTTGGGTTGGTCTGATTTTGATCGTCGCCGGCGTAGTCACCCTCGCGATCGGCGGAGTTCCCTATACGAAAAGCCGCAACACCGTTGAGATGGGGCCGCTGAAAGTTTCTGCCAAGGAGACGAGCACGACGCCCCCAGCGCTCGGCATTGTTGCGCTGGCCCTTGGCGGGGTGCTGATGTTCGTAGGCAGAAAGCGAAGCTGATTCGTTCGATCATCACTGGGCGTTCGGAGCTGATCCCGCGGCCCTTGTCCGAGCAGCTCGCGCGCGCCCGAACCCGAAATAGACGACGAACCCGATCGCGAGCCAGACGAAGAGCCGGATCCACGTCGGCAGCGGAAGTCCCGACATCAGATAAAGACAGACAAGCACCCCGGCGACCGGCACCCACGGCATCCCGGGCGTGCGGAATGGGCGCTTCATTTCGGGCTCGACCTTCCTGAGAATGAGCACCCCGCCGCACACGATCGCAAAAGCGAGCAGCGTTCCCATACTCACTAGCTGGCCGAGCACGCCGATCGGAAAGAGGCCGGACGCAATCGCCACAACTACGCCCGTGAGCGCAGTGGTGATGTGCGGCGTTCTGAACCTTGGGTGGAGTCGCGCGAACATTTCGGGGAGGAGTCCGTCCCTGCTCATTGAATAAAAGATTCGCGACTGCGCGAGAAGGTTGACGATCATCACGCTCGACAGCCCGCACAGCGCGCCGATGTTGATCACCACCGGCAGCCAGGGCAGCCCGGTGGATTTGGCGGCGAATGAAAGCGGAGACGCCACGTTCAGCTGCAAGTAAGGAACGAGCCCCGTCATCACGAGGCCGACGGCGATGTAAACGACTGTGCAGATGACGAGTGAAACGAGGATGCCGAGTGGAATGTCCCGGCCCGGATTCTTCGCTTCCTGCGACGCGGTCGAGACGGCATCGAATCCGATAAAGGCGAAGAAGATGATTCCCGCTCCGCGAAGAATGCCGCTCCATCCAAACGCTCCGAACTGTCCCGTGTTCGGCGGGATGAACGGGTGCAGGTTGGCAGATTTGACATAGCGAGCTCCGAAGCCGACAAAAAGCGCGAGCACCGCGATCTTCAGAATCACTATGACGGCGTTCACTCGCGCCGATTCGCGGATCCCGCGAATGAGCAACAACGTGACGGCGAGGCAGATCAAAACGGCGGGCACATTGAACACTGCGGTGACAGCGCCGCCCCCAGGCAGCGCAACGACCGATCCTGGCGCGGCACTGAACCGCGGTGAGACGGTGATCCCCATCTCGCCGAGAAGCGCAATGGCATAGGCCGACCAGCCGACGGCGACTGTCGAAGAGCTGAGCGAGTACTCGAGGATGAGATCCCAGCCGATGATCCAGGCGATGAGCTCGCCCATCGTGGCGTACGCATATGTGTAGGCGCTTCCGGCAACGGGAATCATGCTGGCGAGCTCGGCGTAGCACAGCCCGGCGAACGCGCAGGCAACTCCCGCGAGGATGAGCGAGAGGGTGAGGGCCGGCCCCGCGTGCTGCGAAGCGACGACGCCGGAGAGCACGAAAATCCCGGTGCCGATGACGGCGCCAATCCCGAGTGTGATGAGGGCGCCGGCACCGAGCTCACGCCGAAGTGTGCCGGCCTCAGCCTCGGCAATCAGCGACGGAAGATCCTTCCTTGCGAACAGTGACATCCGTCCTCCGTATGAAAATTGTATGCGAATTTGTATACAAATATGCGGCCTACGTTATCAGCAACCTGATGAGGGCGCAAGCGGAGAGGGGGTGAAGGCTGCGCCGCGAGCGCTATATTGGCCTTTACAGTGCCCAAACGAACCGCCCCAGCGCCGTCGCCAAAAAAGCGTAAGCCCGCAACAGTGGAGAGATCCACGCGCGTGTACGATTCACTCCGCGCGCTCATCGTTCGCGGACAGCTCGCTCCCGGCGCGCGTATTCCGGAGGTCGAAGTGGCGAAGCGGCTCGGGGTGAGCAGAACCCCGGTGCGCGCGGCGCTCCAGCGTCTCGAGCGCGAAGGGTACGTCACTGCGTCGCCGACTCAGCAGGCGCGGATGACGGTCTCGCCTCTCACGAAGGAAGATGTACGGGAGCTGCTCCAAATCGTCGGAGAGCTGGAGGGACTCGCTGCCCGCGATGCCGCCGCGCTAGACGCGCCGAGCAGGGAGAGGGTGGCAAAGGATCTGGCGGCGCTAAACGGCAGCTTCAAGCGCGCTTCCACCAGCAAGGATCCGGCTGGCGCGCTTTACGATCTCGACGAAAAATTTCACCGCCGGTACGTGGAAGCGGGCGCCGGGCCGCGCCTGAAATCGATTCACGACGCGGTGAAGCCGCAGGCCGAGCGCTACATAAGGATGTATGTCGCGCTGCTGCTCGATACCGCTCCGACGGCGGGGAGCGAGCACGAAGCGATCGTCGAAGCGATCCGTTCCGGCAACCCGACAGCCGCCCAGCGGGCCGTCCAGACCAACTGGCGCCACGCCGCGGACAGGATTGCAAAGGCGATAGACGTGATGGGTGAGCAGGGAAAGTGGTGAGCGGGCTCTCCTTTTCAGAAATGCTTGACTGATCAACATTAGAACGACGAAGATTGGTGAAACACAGGAGGTGGGAGTGAATTTCCTCTTCGCAACGAATCCGCTCCGAAGCGCGCTTGGGCAGACGCTCCTCAGAGTAGTAACTGGATTCATTTTCGCGATGCACGGTTATCAGAAGCTTTTCGGAATGGGATTCAGCGGAGTGTCGGGCGCCTTCGGTCATATGGGCGCGCCGCTTCCCGGATTGACGGGCCCGCTGTTCGCGGTCTGTGAGTTTCCGCTCGGAATCGCGGTGATCCTCGGGCTATTCACGCGGCTCGGCGCTTTTTGGTTCATCATCGACATGCTCGGCGCGATCGCCACCGTGCACGTCAAGAACGGGTGGTCAGGGCAGGGCGGACTGGAATTTCCGGTGCTCCTTCTCGCGGCGTCCATCATCGTGTTTTTGGTCGGACCGGGACGATATGCGATCGACAACGCACTCGCGGCACGTCGGTCCGGATCGGCGAATGCGTAGCCGCAGCAGAGAATCAACGTGACCGAACCGAACTCGAGCTTCGTGCATCACCCGCCCGGTTATCGCCTGCCGGGCGCACTGCGGCTCGGACCGGTGCGCCTCGAGATCGCTGATCTCGAGCGCTCCCTCGCCTATTACGAATCTGTTCTCGGCCTTCGTGTCATCGAGTGCGCGGAACGGCGGGCAGCGCTGGGTCCGTTCGGCGAAGAGAAAACGCTCGTCGAGCTCCATGAAGTACCGGGCGCGCGCGAGCATCCATACAACCGGCGCCTCGGGCTCTATCATTTCGCGATACTGCTTCCAACGCGAGCGGACCTCGGCCGGTTCGTCGCGCATCTCGCGCACATCAACGCGTACGCCGGCCAGGCGGACCACTTCGTGAGCGAAGCTTTCTACCTGCGCGATCCCGACGGGCTCGGGATCGAAGTGTATGCCGACCGGCCCCGGAGCGAATGGCCTGTCGTAAACGGGAAGCTGGAGATGGGCCTCGACCCCGTGGACATGGAAACCCTTCTGGCCTCCGCGGGCGGAAGCAAATGGACCGGGATGCCCGCCGGCACGGTGATCGGACACGTTCACCTGCACGTGGGCGACCTGGAGGAAGGGACAAATTTTTATCATCGGGGACTCGGATTCGATTTGACGGCATCGCTACCGTCGGCGCTTTTTTTGTCGGCGGGGGGATATCATCACCATTTGGGAACGAATACTTGGTCCGCGGACGGAGCGAGGCCGAAGCACGGAGACGCACGGCTGCTCGAGTGGACAATCGTTCTTCCGTCAGCGGCCGACGCTGACGCCGCGGCGAAGAGCGTCGCTGGTGCCGGATATGCAACAAGCCGTGAGGCAGCGGATCACACTCTCACCGATCCGTGGGGGACGCGCTTCCGGCTAACCGCTTCGGGGGGACGATGAATTTTGGCGCAAAGATGATAATGTCCGCGGTGACCGGGATCGTTTTCGCAGCTCCGCCGGCATACTCGCAGCCGGCCTCAGCAAAGTCCACGGAGCGACAGCTGCTACAGCTGGAAGATGGCTGGGCGCGCGGTCTCGTACGCCGGGACACAGCGATGTTCAGCCGCCACCTCGCGCGCGACTTCGTGTACACTGAGAACGCGGACGTGATGGGCAAATCCGACATACTCGCCGGCGTGACGGGTTCCGACACGGTCACGTGGGCTGGCAACGACGGAATGAAAGTGCATTCCTACGGAACGACGGCCGTGGTGACTGGCATTCTGGCGATGAGGGGGCGCGGTAAGGACGGACCCTTCGACAAGCGATACAGATTCACCGACACGTGGAAATTTCTTGACGGGCGGTGGCAGATAATCGCGGCGCAGGATTACCTCATCCCGAGATGACGATGCGATGCGCGCAAGCGGCTCCGTTGATTCTCCTCGTGATAGCGTGCGCGAAGAGCGGCGACCGCGCGACCGATACGGCTCGCGCTGACAGCTCCATTCCGGCGCAGACAGCGGCGATGTCACCGAACGCGACGATCGCGGGGGCGCGAATTGCCGTCGCGCATCAAGGTCCGGCGGGCGAGTGGCAGATGCCCGCGGGGGATTACGCGAGCTCTCGTTACAGCGCGCTTGGACAGATCACACCGGAGAACGCGCACAGTCTTCACGCGGCGTGGACGTTCTCAACCGGCGTCCTGCGCGGGCACGAAGGACAACCACTCGTGGTTGGTAACACGATGTACGTGGTGACGCCGTATCCGAATGTGTCATACGCGATCGATCTCACACAGCCGGGAGAGCCGCTGAAGTGGAAGTTCCGTCCCGAAAATGCGCAGCAGGCGGCGGGGCGCGCGTGCTGCGATGTCGTGAATCGCGGCGCGGCATACTCGAACGGGAAGATATTCTACAATCTGCTCGATGGACACACAGTCGCCGTTGACGCCGCAACCGGACGTCAGCTCTGGCGAACACAAATGGGAGATCTCGCGAAAGGCGAAACGATGACGATGGCCCCGATCGTGGTGAAAAATCGCGTTATCGTCGGGTCGAGCGGCGGCGAGATGGGGGTGCGCGGGTGGATCGCGGCGCTAGACGCCGAGACGGGCAAGCAGGTTTGGCGCGCATACAACATCGGCCCCGACAAGGACGTGAAAGTCGGTGTGAAGTTCAAAACTTTCTACGCGCACGATCGCGGCAAGGACCTGGGAGCCACGTCGTGGCCGGGTGACACGTGGAAGACTGGCGGCGGCGCGGTATGGGGATGGCTCTCGTATGATCCAGAGTTGAATCTCATTTATCACGGCACCAGCAACCCCGGGCCGTGGAATCAGGACCAGCGGCTTGGCGACAACAAATGGACGGCGTCGATTCTTGCGCGCGACGCGGATACCGGTGAGCTGGTGTGGGTGCTGCAGGTTACACCGCACGATCTGTGGGATTACGACGCGGTCAACGAGAACATTCTCGTCGATCTTCCCATCAAGGGTCAGATGCGGAAGGCGCTGGTCCACTTCGACCGGAATGGATTCGCGTACACGATAGATCGCGCTACCGGTGAAGTGATTCTGGCCGAGCCTTTCGTGCCGATGAACTGGTCGACGGGGATCGATCTCGCGACGGGCCGTCCGAAGATGATCGACGCGAAGAAAACGTCGGAGGGAAAGAAAGTCACCGATATCTGTCCGAGTCTCGAGGGGGGGAAGAATCAGCAGCCGGCGGCGTTCTCTCCGCAGACGGGGCTGTTCTACGTGCCGACCAACAATCTCTGCATGGATTTCGAGTCTCACAAAGTGACGTACATCGCCGGCACTCCATTCATCGGCGCGAATGCGCCGGAGAAGGGCGGCCCGGGCGGTTACCGCGGCGAGTTCATCGCGTGGGACGCGACGGTGGGCAAGAAAGTGTGGGGGATCAAGGAGCCGTTCCCGGTTTGGGGCGGTGCGCTGGCGACGGCGGGCAACGTGATCTTTTATGGCACCCTGGACGGCTGGTTTAAAGCGGTTGATGCGCACAACGGAAAAGTTCTCTGGCAGTTCAAGGTTGGATCGGGCGTCGTCGGAAATCCGGTGACGTATCTCGGCCCGGACGGCAAGCAGTATGTGGCGATCTACGCCGGCATCGGCGGGGACATGGGACTGCTCATCGCCGGTGACGTCGCGGCAAATCTTCCATACGACGTACGTGAACGCGGCACGACGCTCCCCGATCTCGCGCGATGGACGAGCTGGGGTGGAATGCTCTTCGTGTTCTCACTCTAGGGGAGGCGAAAATGAAACTGCTCTCCGGGTTCGGAATCTCGGCCTTATCGTTAGTGTGCGCGTGCAAGGTGTACACTCCACCATCGGGCACCGCATCCGACACGGCGCGAAGCGTACCACCCGAAAGCTCCGTCAGCCATTATGTGGACGGGGGCGACAGTCTCCGGTTCGTTTCGCACGAAGAAAATCTTCCGCCGGGATTCCCGATGAGCGCTAATGTGATGACGCTCACGAATCCATACGAGCACGACAAGCAGGCGATGGCGACGGGAGGAAAGCTGTTCGTCGCGTACAACTGCATTGACTGCCACGGCGCGGACGGTTCCGGCGCGATGGGCCCGAGCTTCGCCGATGGACGCTGGCATTTCGGCGGGACGCCGGCTGAGGTGTTCGAATCCATTTACGAGGGAAGGCCGGACGGAATGCCGGCGTGGGGCGGGAGAATATCGAACGGCCAGATTTGGATGCTCACCGCGTACGTCCGGTCTCTTTCGGCCAAAGACCTGAGCACCGAGAATTTCACCGGGAAGACGATCGAACGGACCGGACACTAGCGGTCAACCCGCTCCTCGGGGGAACAACACGCGAGCCAGCCGGATTTGTACGCTGACCGACTAACTTAAAATGGATAAGCAGTTCCGTTCTTCCTACCTCAAGGTGTTCACCTGCCGTTTTCATCATTGAAGCTTCACCCGAGCCTTCAGAAGGGCCTGAAGGAGCTCGGTTATGTTCGACCGACTCCAATTCAAGCGGAATCGATTCCCGCAGCTCTCGAAGGGAAAGACGTCCTTGCCTGCGCCATGACGGGCAGCGGCAAGACCGCCGCCTTTCTTCTACCCATTCTCCATAAGCTGATCGACCGTCCGCGGGGCGTGACACGCGCGCTCGTCGTAACGCCGACCCGAGAGCTGGCCGCACAGATTCTCGACGCGCTCAACGGTATGGCGGTTCACACGCCGATCACAGCCGCCGCGATTTACGGCGGAGTGGGGATGGCGCCGCAGGAGCACGCGATGCGCGCGGGGGTGGATGTTCTAATCGCCACGCCCGGACGTCTGCTCGACCATATGGGCCGGCAATACGCGAAGCTCGGCAGCATCGAGTTTCTCGTCCTCGACGAAGCGGACCGGATGCTCGACATGGGCTTCCTTCCCGACATCAAAAAAATCATCAAGGCGGTTCCGGCGAAGCGCCAGACGCTGTTCTTCAGCGCGACGATGCCGCCGCCGATCGAGGCGCTGACGCGCGAGATGCTGCGCTCTCCATTCCGTATCGATCAGGGCCGCCGTTCCACGCCGGCGGTTGGAATCACGCAGGCGATGTACCCGGTGAAGCAGGATCTAAAGACGCACCTTTTGCTGGCACTGCTCAAGCGTGGCGACATGCCGCAGGCGCTGGTGTTCACGCGCACGAAGCATCGCGCAAATCGTCTCGCCGAGCAGCTGCTCAAGGCGGGGATCCGCGCTGACAGGATTCACGGCAACCGCTCGCAGCCGCAGCGCACTGCCGCGCTGGAAGGTTTCCGCAGTGGCAAGTATCGCGTGCTCGTGGCCACGGACATCGCCGCGCGCGGAATTGATATCGAAGCATTGGGACACGTCATCAACTTCGACGTTCCGAAAGTCGCTGACGACTACATCCACCGTGTCGGCCGCACCGGCCGCGCGGAGGCGGTAGGCGATGCATTCACTTTCGTCGCGCCGGACGAAGAGAACGACATTCGGTCGATCGAGCGCGCGATTGGAAAGCGCCTGCCGCGAGTGACGCTTCCCGATTTCGATTACGCGATGCAGCCGGCCGGGAAGTTTGAGGTTCCGCTCGCCGATCGCATCGCCGCGATTCGCGCTCGCAAGGCGGATGACCGCGCCCGCTCGAAGGCGAAGTCCGAGCGCCGCGGCCATAGCGGACCGTCGCAGGGCGGCGGATCGCACGGAGGGGGCGGGCCGCATCGCGGCGCGCGGAAGCAGTCTTCCGCGGGGAGTGGCGCTCGCCCCGGCGGTCGTCCCGGTCAAGCGAAGAGCAAGACCAGAAACCGCTACCGGGACAAGTAGGACTGCGCGCTACATCTCTCTGCCTGCTCGTACTCACGGCCTTCGTCGGCTGCGAGCGGACACCGGCGCGGGCGCTCTCAGATACGATCGCAATCAGCAGCACGAACGCGGCGCTTCCTCCGGCGATGAGCTCGACGGCACAGGTTGAATCCGTGGATGCCCGAGCCGCGGATGTCCCCATTCTGACGGGAGTGGGCGTCGCCAGCGTCTCTCCGCCTGCCCGGCCCGGAGCGGATGCGGCGCTCGGTGTTCTGCGGGGCGAGCTGATCATTCCGGTTTCCGGCGTCGTCGCTGGCGAGCTTCGCGACACGTTCACCGAGGCCAGAGGGAACGGCCGCATTCACGACGCGATCGACATTCCCGCGCCGCGGAACACGCCTGTGGTGGCGGCAACCAACGGGAGAGTTCTCAAGCTCTTTACAAGCAAGGCCGGCGGACTGATGGTTTACGCCGCGGATTCGTCGGAGCGTTTCATCCTGATGTATGGACATCTCGATGGATACGCTCCCGGGCTCGCCGATGGCTCGCGCCTGACGCGTGGACAAACGATTGGGTTTGTCGGCACGACGGGAAATGCGCCGCCGAATCTTCCCCATCTTCATTTTGCAATTGCGCGATCGCAGGAAATTTCGAAGTGGTGGCAAGGCACGCCCGTAAACCCTTATCCGCTGTTGAAAACCAGATAGTAGGAGAAGCGAATGCGACCGCTGGTATTTGTTCTGCCGTACGCAATCCCGTTCTGGATCATCTGGGTCTGGAGTTTTCTCCCCGAATCAAAGATTGTCCGGCGCGCGCAGGAAGATGCGAAAAAGGAAGGCTCGAAGGACGCCGGCTCGATCAAAGTGATTATGGTCACGAACTGGCTCGCGATGCTCATCGTCTTCCCCGCCGCGTGGGTGTCGAGCACGGTGATCCACCCGCGGGTCCCGGTCTATTATCTCGGCGTGGTGCTGCTGCTGCTCGGCAGTCTCCTGCGACGGCTTTGCTGGAAGACGCTTGGAGAGCATTTCACCGGCGACGTGCGTGCGGAAAAGAATCAACCGGTGATTCAGACCGGGCCGTACCGGTACGTGAGACATCCGTCGTACACGGCCGGGATGATGATGTTTGTGGGAATCGGCTTCGCGCTTACGAACTGGATCAGCGTCGCAGTTGCGCTCATCGCACCACTGGTCGCGTATGGCTACCGCGTGCGGATAGAGGAGCGGGCGCTGCTGGGGGAGATCGGGGCGCCCTACGCTGAATTCATGCGAACGAGGAAGCGCTTCGTGCCGTATCTCCTCTAGATCGGCGGCAAAACTTCCAGAACCCGCATAGCCGCGATCTCAGGGAGCGCGAGAGTCGGCATTCTCGGTAGCGAGGAGCCGCCGGCGCTGGTTGCGCGCGATTATTCCGTGGATCCACAGGATTGGTCCGATCGTGATGTAGATCCATCCCGAGACTCCGGCCGGCGCGACTCTCGTGAGCGCGAACAGGAGAGAAACCACCCCGATGCCGGCGAGCAGTGAGTCTTCGCGCACGGCCGTCAGTGTGTCGAATGCTTCGAGCGGCGTCAGCTCGAGGAGGGCGCGCTTTCGATACGCGTGGAGATGCAGCAGTGCAAAAACGGTCCAGATAGCGATGAATCCTGCAGCGTAGATCGCCATCAGCGTCGGCAAGTCGTTGAACGCGATCACCGGCTCTGCGGGGGAGGATCCGGTGCTTATGCCGAAGCCGGGACTTCCATCGGGGAAGGTCATCGCGACCGCGGCACCCGAAAACGTGCTGATGAGGAGCCCGAACAGAAACTTGAGCGGATAGATGTAAAACAGAATGACGAAAAGCAGCGTGACGTTCAGGAAGATGCTATATGCGTCCTGAAGACCGTATCTCCTGAAGAAGATGTGCTGGTTGTACCAGATCCACACCAGGATCGAGAAGCTGATGGCGAAGGGAAGGAAGCCGGCGACAGAATGCCGCAGCTCCGCGAAATTCTTCGGCACTTCGAGCGAGACGACGAGCAGGGTCACCGCGAATGCAAACACGGCGTCGCTGAACGCTTCGATGCGGGAGATTTCCGGGCTTCGCCAGCGGAAGTCGTGGTCCGGAAAATGTGCGGAACCCGGCCCGCGGGAATGGTTCAGAGATCGCTCCCGGTTACGACGAAGGAGGCGCCGGCGGAACTCCGCCCCAGGCACCAACGATCGCGGCGCCCATCCTGGCCAGCGTCAGCTCCGCTTCGTTGTCTATCACCCAACGTTGATCAACGTTTTCCCTGGTCAGCACGCAGGCGACGATGCGGTTGCGCAGATACCAGAGTGAGCACTCGGTCCGCACCTGGTTCGTTTCGCCGTCCTTGTGGGCGACGCGCGCGCCATCGATGTAGCGCTGCAGCATCTCCCCGTTGGTGTTGTGCTCCATCATCTCGAGCATCGTGGAATCAGTAGCGGGACTCACTGCCCGGCCCCGGGCCATCAGCTCTAGGAGGCGCGCCATTTCATTCGGCGTCGTTACCCCCAGCCCGTACTTCACCGAGCTGTCCATCGCCACGCTGGATATTCGCAGGAAGCTCTTCGAGTGGACTTTGGTGTTGTGGAGTCCAAGAGAATCCATCTTGGCCCACATCCGCCTGATGATGATTCGATCGAGCAGCAGGTTAGTGGCCGTGTTGTCGCTGATCGTCATCATAAGGTACGCCGCGTCGCGAACGGTGAGGATCGTGCCGTTGTGGAAATACTGAGCGACTCCGGAACCTGGAACCTGATCGATCTTGAGCAGTGTAATGGGGTCGTCCAGCGAGAGCTGTCCCTTGGCGACGAGATCGAAGACGGTGACGAGAATGCCAACCTTGATCAGGCTTGCGGTCGGGAAGGTTTCGTCGCCGCGGCGGCTGATTCGCGCGCCGCTCTCGAGGTCGATCACGCTATAGCCGACAA
>JALYYD010000298.1 GCA_030946775.1 Gemmatimonadota bacterium | reverse complement strand
CGTCCAGCCCGCCCCACAAGGGCGGGCTGCGAGCGCAGACAGCGCCGGTGAAGCAGGATCCCCGACTGCGACCGCCCCGCAAAACAGTCCGAATCCGAGTTGAATCGCCCTCTCGAACCGACTAACTTCAGAGCAGTGATTTAAGCGCCGCACTCCGCGGCGACAAAAGCCACCTTCCCGGCGCTCAGGCAACCAGCGCAGGGCGGATTAGACCAAAAGGAGGATTGCCTACAAGTGCCTCGCACATACGAGGCGGTGTACATCTTCGACTCAACACTCGAAGACGCCGCCATATCCGAAAAGATCAACCGCTTCCACGGAATGCTCGGCTCAGCCGGCACGCCGGAAGTGACGCATTGGGGCCGGCGCCAGCTGGCGTACCAGATCGGTCCCCGTGAAAACGGCTACTACGCCATCGCGCGCTTCGACGCCGAGCCCGCAGTTCTCCCCGAGTACGAGAGAGCGCTGAAGCTCGACGACGGCGTCGTCCGCTATCTCATCACTCTGCACGAGCACGAAATGGGTGCACCGGCGATGAGCGAAGAAGAGCTGGCCGCAGCCGCGCGCCGTGACGATGACGATGACGACGAGGATTAACAAATGAGAAGACCACAGAAAAGCTGCCCCTTCTGCGAAGGGCGCGTGCGTTGGATCGACTACAAGGACGATCGCACCCTCGGCCGGTTCATCACCGACCAGGGAAAGATCCTGCCCAGCCGTCTGAGCGGCTCGTGCGCCAGACATCAGCGCCAGCTCTCGACCGCGATCAAGCGGGCGCGATACCTCGCGCTGATTCCGTACATCCGCGGACATCAGGGCTAAGATGACCGCCGCCGTCACGACGACACCCGAGAGGAAATCGTGGCGGCGGCTCGCGTTGGTGCTGGCGGCGTTCGTTCTTTTGCCGCTGGCGACGACGCAGCTTCAGCTGGTTGTGCCGATTCTGGAGACGCCGCTGCTGTTGGTGCCGATCATCGCTGTTTGCGCGATTGTCGGTTGGCTGGCGGGAGGAAAGCCCTGGCTCGCAATCGTCTGGGTCGGCCTCGCCGCCTGGCTTCTCATCGTTCCGATCGGAAAGTCGGGGACGCCGTACGAGGGGATGGCGCGCGGTTGGGCGCTGCTGCTCGCCGGCAGCTTCGGCTTGATGAGTCTTTGGAGCTCCGCGACTCCGTTTTTCGTCCGCGCGCTCGGCGCGCTCGGCCTGGCGATGGGGACGGCGTTCGCCGTCGCGATCTCATCGCCCGGAGGAGTCGAGCGGTACAAGCAGGTTTCAGCATCGGAGTTTGGCGGACGCGCCAACGCGGTCGTCGCGATTCTGGAGGCGGAGGGACACTCACCCATCTTCCGCAGCTACGCGTCGCGAGTGCCGGAGATGGATGACGTTCTGGCGGATGCGCAGGCGAAAGTAAAAGCAATGCCCGCTTGGTCTGCGATACTGCTGCCGGCGCTCATCGCTCTCGAATCGCTCGCCAGTCTCGCTATTGGATGGGCAGTTTACACGCGGATCACACCGGAGCGGATTGGACCGGCGCTCGCGCCGCTCCGCGATTTCCGCTTTAGCGATCAGCTTGTGTGGGGAGTGGCGGTCGGAGCGACGATGCTCCTCCTTCCCCCCTTCCAGGAGGGTCGGAACTCAGGTCTCAACTTGCTCGTTTTCTTCGGAGCGCTCTATTTCGTTCGAGGGATGGGAGTGATGGCCTGGACTTCCCGTCGTCGCGGTCTTCTCATCGCTTCGGTTATTGTCTTTTTCTTCGTTCCACCGCTCTTCAAGCTTCTCGTCGCCGCCATAACTGGTGTAGGCCTTGGCGATACCTGGCTGGATTGGCGCAGCAGGGCAACAGCAGTCGGATAACGTTCAAACCAGGGCGCCCTGCCGGTCGCCCGCATCAATCAACTGAAGGAACTACCAATGGAAGTCATTCTTAGGCAGGCCATAGAGAAGCTGGGACACCCGGGTGACGTCGTGAAAGTCTCCCCCGGTTATGCGCGTAACTATCTCCTCCCCCGGGGTTTTGCGTACGAGGCGACTGCGGGCAACAAGAAGCGCATCGCCCAGGAGAAGGAGCGGCTCGATCAGGCCGAAGAGCAGCGCCGCGGATCCGCACAGGAGCTCGCTACGCGCCTCGAGGCCGTTTCACTCACCTTCTCCGCTCGTGTCGGCGAAGACGGCAAGCTGTTCGGATCGGTGACATCGTCGGACATCGCCCACCAGCTCGAAGCCCAGGGCTTCACGGTGGAAAAGCGTCAGATCGAGCTCCACGAGCCGATCCGCGCGCTCGGCGTCTACCGCGTTCCGGTCAGGCTGCACGCCGACGTTCACCCGGAAATCAAAGTCTGGGTCATCAAGCAGTAATCGGAGGGTCGGCGCGGACATACGTTCGCGCCGATCGCCACCCCGTCCCTCTGGCGTGTGAAATGCACGATTCGCCCCTGACGGAACTTTCACCCCGCGCGTAAGCTACCAGGGAACGCGGGACCTGCCCTTAATTGCCCGGAGCCGCATGGCGACATCCCTTCCTTCCATTGCTGCACGCGAACGCGCTGCGCAAATGGCCGCGCAGCTTTGCCTCGACATGAAAGCGAACGACGTCGTGCTACTGAATCTTCAGGGCGTCACCGACATGACCGACTATTTCGTCATAGCAAGCGGAACCTCCGACACCCACGTTCGCTCCATCGGCGAGCACATCATCGCTGAGCTGAAGAAAAAGGGACACTCCGTGCATCACTCCGAAGGATTGCAGCAGGGACGCTGGGTTCTGCTCGATTTCGTGGATTTCGTTGTGCACATCTTTCACCCCACGCTCCGCTCTTTCTACCAGATCGAGCGGCTGTGGAGTGACGCCGAGATAGTGACTGTCGATCAACCGGGAGCTTTGGGATGAGAGTTCTACGCCTTGTCGGGATCGCCGCTGTCCTCCTTCTGGCCGGCCGTGCCAATGCCCAGCAATACTTCGGGCAAAACCAGGTTCAGTACCGGCACTTCGACTGGCGTGTGATCGAAACGGAGCATTTCCGTCTTCACTACTATCCTGCCGAGCGCGCCGCCGCCGTTGACGTGGCGCGGATGGCCGAGCGGACGTATGCGCGGCTCTCGCGCGTGCTCGACCACCAGTTCCGTGAGAAAAAGCCGATCATCCTCTACGCCTCGCGCGCGGATTTCGGGCAGAACAACGTTACCGGTGACCTTGGTGAAGGCACCGGCGGCGTGACGGAAGGGCGCTTTCGCCTTCTCGCCCCGCTCACCGGGGACTATCACAGCTTCGAGCACGTTCTCGCGCACGAAATGGTGCACGAGTTCCAGTACGACATTTTCACCCGAGGCAAAGCCGAGAACATTCAAACTCTCGAGCAGCTCAATCCGCCGCTCTGGTATATGGAGGGAATGGCCGAGTACGTCTCCGGCGGGCCGAACCACCCCCTGACCGCCGAGTGGCTGCGCGACGCGGCGGTGGCGGGGACGGTGCCATCCATCGAGCAGATGACGGAGCGCCCCGACAAATACTTTCCGTATCGTTACGGAGAATCGCTTTGGGAGTACATCGGCGAGCGCTGGGGTGACGCTGCGATTGGCCAGATTCTCGAGGAGACGGCGACGCTCGGCGTTGCGCGGGCGATTCAGAAAGAGCTCGGACTGTCGCTCCACGAGCTGAGCGACGACTGGCGTGAGGCCGTCAACGCGACTTATCTGCCGCAGGCGGCGACACTCGACCGGCCGCAGACCTTCGCCCGCCCGCTGCTCACGCCGCGCAAGAGCGGCGGCCAGATTTTCCTCGCGCCCGCGCTCTCGACAGACGGTAAGTACATCGCCTTCCTTTCCAATGGCAGCGAGAAGCGCGGCGAGATCTTCATCGACCTGTGGCTCGGCGACGCTCAGACCGGCAAGCGGCTGAAGCATCTCATCAAGAGCACGACGAACGCGAATTTCGAGGAGCTGCGCCTGCTCTACTCGCAGAGCGCGTTCTCCAACGACGGGCAGACGCTCGCGTTCACGGCGATGCGCGAGGGCGTGGACGTTTTATATCTGCTTGACGTCGCCTCCGGAAACACGCGCCATCTCGATCTCCCGCTCGACGCGGTGTGGAGTCCATCGTGGTCACCCGACGACCGGCAGATCGCGTTCAGCGGCACCCACGGCGGCGTCACCGACCTCTACATCGTTGACGCAAACGGCAAGAATCTCCGCCAGCTCACCGACGACAAGTACGGCGATCTTCAGCCGTCCTGGTCACCGGACGGAAAGACACTCGCGTTCGCGACGGAGCGAACGCCCGCGACCGATCTCGCCAACCTCAAGCTCGGACCGTGGCAGATAGCGACGATAGACATCGCCTCAGGGGTCGTGAAGGTGCTGCCCGGACAGGACGGGCTGAACCTGAACCCGCAGTGGTCCCCCGACGGACGGCAGATCGCGTTCATCTCGAATCGTACCGGCCTCGCCAACATTTTCCTCTTCGATTTCGCCGACAACCAGCACTATCAAATCACCAACGTTCTCGGCGGCGTGTCGGCGATCACCGAGTTCAGCCCGGCGATCAGCTGGGCGCGCGGCGCGGACAGAATGGTGTTCACCTACTACGAGCGCGGTGACTTCACCGTGTGGTCGGTGGACCATCCGGCATCGCTCAAGAAATACGCTTTCGGAAAAGGTCCCAGCACGATGCTCGGCCACAACCTGATCCGACCCAACATCAGCACGCTCGCCGCCGCTCCGAGCGGACGCCTCGACTCCATCGCCGCACCAAAGGGGAATGAGCCGACGTCCACTTACCGCGGCCAGAGCGGAGCGCGCCTCTCGGCTGTGATCCCGAGCTCCGAGATCTCAACTGATACGGCGTTCGCTACCATCGCCTCCCTGCTGGCCGATCCGAACTTCGGACTGCCGGACACGACTCGATTCAAGGAAGAGGCGTATCACGCGCGGCTGCATCCCGACTACATCGCCGATCCGTCGGTGGGATACACTACCAACTACGGAACGTATTCCGGCGGAACCGCGTTCGTCTTCAGCGATCTGCTCGGCAATCACCTCCTCGCTGTTTCGGCGCAAGTGTACGGGCAGCTGAGTGACGCGGCGTTTTTTGTCGGCTACGCGAACCTGAGCAGGCGAACGCAGTACTCGCTCAGCTTTTCGCAGGAGCCGTATTACGTCCCGGTAAGCAGCACCCAGGCGCAGAGCGGTGGCGTCTTCCAGGCCCAGGAAACGGACATTCGTTATGTGCTCCGCACTGCGAATCTCGCTGCACAGTACCCGCTCAACAGATTCCACCGGTTCGAAACGGGAGTCCAGCTCAACAACATCGACCAGAATATCGTCGTCATCTCCCAGACGTGCGCCACGTATTGCAGCGATCTGACTTATCAGAACGCGGGCAAGGGACCGAGCTACAACTACGCGATGCCTTCGCTGGCGTACGTCGCCGACAACTCCCTCTTCGGTCTCACCGGCCCGATCACGGGACGGAGAATGCGGTTCCAGGCGGGACAGGCTTTGGGAAACCTGAAGTTCGCGAACTACCTCGCCGATTACCGCCGTTACGATCCGATCATCTTCAACACGCTCACATTCGCGACGCGCCTGTTCACGCTTCAGTCGGTGGGCCGCGACGAGAACTTCTTCCAGAACTACATCGGCCGCCCGGACTACGTTCGCGGATATGACCGCGCGAACTTCAGCTATTACGAGTGCACATCGGTGTTCGGAGCATCCAGCGGCTCGCAGTGCAACAACCAGCAGCTGGCGGGAAGCCGCGTCGCAGTTGGAAACCTCGAGCTGAGATTTCCGATCATCCGCCGCTTCGACCTCGGACCGATCGGGCTGCCCCCGGTGGACGGACACTTCTTCTATGATGCCGGACTGGCGTGGAACAAGGGCCAGTCAGTCTCGTTCAACAAGCCATCCAATTACGACCCGACGAAGGACACCCAGCGCTACGCGTTCACGAGCGCCGGCGTGGGATTCCGCGTCAATCTTTTCGGACTCGCGATTCTTCAGTGGGATTATGCCCATCCGTACGGCGTAGGGAGAAAGCCGAACTGGACTTTCTCGCTGGGAGCGGGCTACTAAGCGTTGCGCCGCCTTCTTCTCATAGCGCTGCTCCCGTTCGCCTGCACCAGCGAACGGGGCACGCCTGAGCCCACTGCCGCGGCGCCATCGCGCCCGGGAACCGACCCACTGCTGTTGCGCGTTCCCCGCTCCGGTGGCCCGGGACGAGTGTATCTCTATCCGCGTGTCGACAGCACCATCTGGACCTCGGTCCAGCTGCCCGCGATTACTCGCGTTCTTGGTTTCGATCAGGAAGCGGGGTCTATCGCGATCGTCGACTCGAAGGGACAGCCGGCCAGGATAGACCTCCGCCTTAACGAAGAACACGCCGCAACCAAGGGCAAGCTTTCCTCGCTGACGTCGGCGGACGGATCGAACATCTTCGGCGTCGACGCAAAAGGCCAGGTCGTGCGACTCGAGCCGAGCGGAACGACGTGGGCGTACAAATCGAAAACGTCACCCCGCGCAGTCCTCGCGGAGCCGGACGGCAGCGTAATCGTCGCCTATACCAGCCGCGAGCGCACGCTCCTCTCGCTGCTGCATCCGCCGGACACGACAGTCGCCGACACCGCGTCGCTGCCGCTGATCGGGCGCGCGGTGCGCACTCAGATCGGAGACCGCGTCTATTTCACCTCCGACAGCGGACTCGTCGGCGTGAAGTCGAAGGACCTCTCGCTGCTTGAGCCCATTGCGTTCAAGAGCCGCATCCGCGCGCTCGCTCCGACACCGAGCGGCGACAGACTTTACGTCGCGACGGTATCTGAGGCGGAAATCGCGGTCATCGACAGGTACTCGGGGAAGATCGTCTCGCATCTGTCGGTGCCCCGCCCTCCGGACGATCTCCGAATGGATCCGCTCGGCCGCTATTTGCTCGCGCGGGACCCGGCCGCGGATTCTGCGTGGGTGATCGCGATCGGCAGCGACCGCGTGATAGGATCGGTCGCAACCCGCTGGACAACCGATCTCCCCGCTGTCGCGCCCGACGGCGCGCTCGCGCTGCTTGGCGCAAGCGACGTCTATTTCGCCGACGGCGAGACGCTGAAGAAGATTCGCACCGTTCAGGACGGCGCCAAGGATTTCTGGTATTTCTTCGCCTGGGACGGATTTCGCCCTAGAGCTCCCGGAGTGGATGAGCCGGTGAGCTTCAGCGACGCAATGGCGAGCGCCAGCTCGACGGCGTCGAGCTCGACCGCTCCAGCGGTCCCACCGGATTCCGCCGCCAGGCGCGCGGATTCCACGCCTCCCGCGGCGCCGGCATCGAAGGGTTTCATAGTTTCATTCGCTGCTATACTGAACGAAGCCAAGGCGAAACAGACGGCGACCGAGATAACCGTGAACGGCACTTCGGCTCGTGTGCAGCCAGTCACCCACGGTGCGACGACCGTGTATCGCGTCGTGCTCGGGCCTTTCGCGACCCGGGAGGAAGCGGAAAGGATGGGACGGGCTTCCGCCCGGCAGTACTGGATATACGAGGCCAGCCCTTGACCGAGGAATCCGGATCGCGCGCAGCGACCGGATGGGAAGAGTCTGGCAGGCGCGCCGCGCCGATGATCAACAACTACTTCGCGGTGGCCGTTGTCTCGAGCGATCCGGTTGCCGCCGCTGAAGTCGCGCTCGGAATGGCGAGGGGGGAGGCAAGCCATCGCCGTGTGGTGATCGGTGATCTCGTCGGCGACCTGGCTCCGCTGGCGCAGCTCGTTCCCGGAGACGATCCCCACGGAATCTCGGATAGTTTCCTCTATGGCATCTCCCTGAACTCGATCGGCCGCGCCGTTCCCGGCGAGAAAAATCTCGTGGTGATGCTGAGCGGCACCGAGCCGGTTTTTGACGAGGAGATCATCGCCAATCGACGATGGGAGCGGCTCGCAGCCGGCTTCGGCGAGGTAGGCGCGCTGCTTCTTCTCGTCGCGCAGCACGACACACCGGGACTCGGGGTGCTGCTCGATCACCTCAACGGAGTCGTGCTCGTCAAGGACTCCGAGCTCCCCGCTGCGCCGAGTGCACTGGTCCTCGCCCGCGTCGAAGCGCCCGCGCGACTGACAGTGCAGAGGCAAGCGCCGGAACCGCTCGCTGAAACGGATCCGAAGCCGAAGCCGCGAAACGCGCGCCGCCTCATCTGGGCCGGCGCTGCCGCGGTGGCTGTTCTCGCCGGGGTGACGGTCGCCACCGTCCGGATTCTGAGCGCGCGGCATCCAGCGCGTCCCGCCGCAGCGCAGGGCGCCAATGCTCCGTTGGTCGCGGCGGCTGAGACGCTCTTTGTCGCGCCTCCCGCGAACCCCGAAGATGCCCTGTCCGCTGCCGCGTTTTCCGTCGAGGTGGTAGCTGCAAATACCGCCGAAGCTGCTAACTTAGAGCTGCATCGGCGCGGCACGTCTTTGCCCTCGGCGACAGTTACACCGGTGCCGATCGGAGCGGAGCGGGCAACGTGGTACAAGCTGATCGCCGGCGCGTACTCGGATCGCAGGCAGGCGGATTCACTGCTCACCGCTCTCCGCGCGGCGAAAATGCTGGATGATTCTTCCGGAAGTGTGATTCACGCGCCGCTGGCGCTGCTAGTTGACAGCTTACCTTCGCAGAGTGGAATAAACGCTGAGTTGAAGAAAACAATCGACAGCTACTCCACGCGCGGGATCAATACTTACGCACTCATTCAGCGGGACGGCGGGGCGCGAATTTATTCGGGCGCCTTCGAGCGCACCGAACAGGCCGGCGGCCTGATAAAGATCCTCCGCGCTTCGGGATTGAATCCCCTCCTCGTCTATCGCACCGGCCAGGCTCCCTGATGAGACTCACAAAACTCGAGCTCCAGGGGTTCAAATCGTTCGCCGACGAAACGGAGATGCTCTTCGAGCCCGGCGTGACCGCAATCGTCGGTCCCAATGGCTGCGGAAAATCGAACGTCTCCGACGCCGTTCGCTGGGTCCTCGGCGAGCAGCGCGCGCGGCTTCTTCGTGGCGCGAAGATGGAGGAAGTAATCTTTCAGGGATCGTCGGCGCGACGCGCCGTCAATCTCGCCGAAGTCTCCCTTTACTTCGAGAATGAAGACGGTGCGCTCGGAATTCCCTTTCGCGAAGTCGTCATCACCCGCCGCCTCAGCCGCAGCGGAGAGAGCGAGTATTTCCTCAACAACTCTCCCTGCCGCCTCCGCGACATTCACGACATGGTGCGCGGCACGGGACTCGGCGCCGACTCGGGCGTAGTCATCGAAGGCAAGATGATCGACGCGCTGCTCTCCGATCGCCCGGATGAGCGGCGCGAGCTTTTCGAGGAGGCCGCCGGCGTCGGGCTGTACCGCGACCGGAAGCGAAGCGCCGAACGCCGTCTCGAAGAGACGACCGCCGACCTCTCTCGCATTGACGACCTGATAACCGAAGTACAGTCGCAGGTCCGCTCTCTCGCCCGCCAGCGCAAGCGCGCCGAACGCCACTCCGAGCTGATGGCGCGCCGCTACCGCCTCGACGTCGCTCTCGCTGCGCGCGAGATGGAGAGCTGGAAGGGTGAGCTGGCGCGTCTCGACGAGAGAGTCGTCGAGCTGCGCGCGCAAGTACCCTCGGAGGAAGCGAAGCTTCTGGCGGGAGAGACAGACCGGGAGGGCGCGCTTTCCGGACGCGCCAGCGCCGAAGCCGCGCGCGCCGAGCACGCACGGCTGGTGAA
>JALYYD010000274.1 GCA_030946775.1 Gemmatimonadota bacterium | reverse complement strand
TTCACCATTATGTCGCGCCGCTCGCGATACTCGAGCGCCATATGGTTGTAGTAGTCGGCGTCGAACGCCATCCCCACCGCGCCCGCTGCTTGCAGTGGTGCGGGTGCGCCGACTGTCAAAAAGTCGTGGACCTTCCTGATCGGCGAGCTCATCTCCGGCGGCGCGATCGCGTAGCCGAGCCGCCAACCCGTGCACGAAAACGTCTTCGACAATCCGCTGATCGTGATCGTCCGCTCGCGCATCCCCGGCCACGTCGCGAGCACGTGATGACTGCCGGCGTAAATGATGTGCTCGTAGATCTCGTCCGTTATCGCCAGCACGTCGTGCTCCTGGCACAGCTCGGCGATGAGATCGAGCTCGGCGCGCGTGAACACGCGCCCGGTAGGATTGTGCGGCGTGTTGACGATGATCGCGCGCGTCTTCTTGTTGAACGCCGCGCGCAGCTTGTCGGGATCGAACTGCCAGTCGAGCCCTTCGAGATTCACGAACACCGGCCTCGCGCCAGCCAGGATCGCATCGGGACCATAGTTCTCATAGTACGGCGCGAAGATGATCACCTCGTCGCCGGGATCGATCAGCGCGAGAAAGACCGCCGCCATCGCCTCCGTCGCGCCGCAGCAGACGGTGATCTCTTTCTCCGGATCCACTTCCATCCCGTACCACGTCCGGTACTTCTCGGCGATCGCCAGCCGCAGAGCAGGGGAGCCCCACGTGATCGCGTATTGGTTGATGTCGCCGTGAATCGCCGCGCACGCCGCGTCCTTCATCGGCTCGGGCATTCCGAAATCGGGGAAGCCCTGCGCGAGATTGATCGCGCCGTGCTGGTTGGCGACGCGCGTCATCTCGCGGATCACCGATTCAGTGAACGTCGAGGCGCGGATGGCGGTGCGGGCGCGGGCGGCGATGTCGGTGGTCATTGATTAGCGCGGGATGCTAAAGAGTGATGACGCCTTTGCGAATGAGCTTGATGAGAATCAATACCGCCATCACTATAATGAGCAGGCCCCCGATTACATACATCGGTACTCGGGAATATGGCAGGCCGCGATTACGCCGGTAGGTGTTGATTCCGTCGGTCGCTCCAAGCCCCGTCGCGACCGGCCACTGATACCACGCTCCCATCAGAGTGCCCATATAGGCGAGAAAGAATCCAGCGAAGAGTATGGATGCGACTGCAGCTCGCGCAGCCGAGCTCGCTTTGGTGCGTGGAATCTCGAGCGGATCTTGCCGGCGCAGCCGGTAGCCGAAGTACGCGGACACCGGCGCGATCACCGCAAATGCGAAGATCACCACGTAATACCAGTCGCTATACGGCCGGCCGCCGTTGATCAGCAGTCCGAGCGCGCCGAATCCCAAGAACGACAGAGCAAAAATCAAGGCTTGCTTGCGATTATCGTTTGGCTGGTCAGTTGCTCCATTCGCCTGGAGCGAGGGCTGAGCTGCGTCGTCCATTTCAGTTCACCATAAGCTGAAGACTGCGGAACAGAACGAATCCGCCGAACACTACGACGCTCGGCCATACCGAGTATTCGTGACCTCGCTTCTGGCGGTACGCATTGACCCCCACAGTCGCGCCGATGAACGTCGCGAGCAGCGGCGTGCTTTCGCTGGGGCGCAAAAGACTGTTGTATATGTAGAGGACTGTCGCGAAAACGGCGAACATCATCGCACCGGCGCGAACCGCCTCCGAAACGGACTTCGGAGGATCGTCGCCTGCGTATGGAAAGGGACGATCGCCGAGATGGAAGCTCCAAAGGCAGCCCGCAACTCCAAGCAAAACCGCGAACGGATAGAGCCAGTTGCTGCGCGGCGGCCCCACGAGCCCGACTCCTCCAATCGTCATTGCAGCGAGAATCGAGCACAGGAGAATCGCCCGCGTCTTCGCCGTCATCACGTCCCGCGACTTCTCGTCCATCGCCAGATCCGCCATCGCGTCCCCCTGTCTGAACGGATGTACGAAGTTACCGGAGCCCTTCGCTGGCGCCAGAGCTTTCCTCCCTGAGGCGCGCGGTTTGCGGTTTTCCCCCGCCACAGCGTAGAATATTGAGACCAGTCTCAGGAGCCCAAATGCCCCAGTTCCTCATCGAGCGCAACATCCCCGGCGCCGGGAAGCTCTCCAAGGACCAGCTCAAGGAAATCTCCGCCCACTCGTGCGGTGTCATCAGCGAGATGAACAAGGAAGGCGTCGGCGTGAAGTGGATTCACAGCCACGTCACGCCCGACAAGATCTTCTGTCTCTATGAAGCTCCGAACGAGAACGCGGTTCGCGAGCACGCCAGCCGCGGCGGATTTCCCGCGACGAACGTGTTCCCCGTAGCCGGGGAGATCGGGCCACAGACGGCGCAGGCGAGCTGACCCCCCCCTTCCGCACTCCGTAAACGAACGTCCAGCTATCCGGCACCCCTAGCTTGAAGGTTGCACTAATATCCCTCATCGTCGCCGTCTTGCGACGAATGGGGGAACCGGATGGGCGATGTCAAAGCGGAAGTAGGAGAAATCGCTGCGGAGGGGATCGGAACGCACGATCTCAATCCGTCCCGCGACCTTCGCCAGATACTCAGCGACCTCAGCGCCGTAGTCTGGGAGATGGATCCATCGACCTGGGAATTCACGTACGTAAGCAGGTACGCCGAGCGGCTGCTGGGATTTCCCATCGAACGCTGGCGCACTCCGGGATTCTGGGCCGATCGTCTCCACCCGGATGACAGGCCCGATACTCTCGCCTCCTGCGAGCGCGCGATCGAGAGCGGCGAGGATCATTTTCTCGAGTATAGAATGATCGCCGCCGATGGTCACACCGTCTGGGTGCGCGATTCAGTCCGCGTCTGTACCGATGCAGACGGCCGCGCGAATCTCGTGACCGGAATCCTTTTCGACATCACCCACCTGAAGCAGGCCGAGCATTCGTGGAAGGCCAGTGAGCAGCGCTTCAACCGCTTTGCCGAAGCGTCAACCGAGTGCGTCGTCCTCCACGACAACGGAAAAATCCTCGAAGTCAACGAAGCCTGCGCCCGGATGTTCGGGTATTCTGCCGAGGAGATGATTGGACTCCGTGCTGTCGATCTCGCCGCCGAACCGGATCGGGCGCGTGTCCTGAACAACATCGCAACCGGCTCGGAGGAGCCGCTCAGCGGCATCGCTCTCCGCAAGGACGGCTCGACATTCTTTGCCGAGCTCGAGGCCAGAAACCTCACGCTGCTCGGCGAAACCGTTCGTGTGGTGACGCTGCGCGATATTTCGACACGCCGCCGGGCCGAGGAGGCGCTCGCCGCCGCAGAGATCGACTACCAGACCATTTGCGACGAGGTGACGGAAGCGATTGTCCTGACGGACAAGAATCTCCGGCTCACGCGGCTCAACCGCAGCGCATGCGTACTGGCCGGGATGAGCGAGAAGGAGATGCTCGGCCGAAGTCTGCGCGAGTTCATCGATCCGCGCGAGCTGGCCGTCAATCCACTGCGCCTGGACAGGCTCGAACCTGGTATGCAGCTGCGCGTCGAGCGGCGGCTCCGCTCCCCCGAGGGCGAGGAAATGATCGCCGACATCTCGGCAAAGCGTCTTCCCGACGGGCGCGTGATCGCCAGCATTCACGATCTCACACAGAGCAAGAAAGCCGAAGCAGACTTGCGTCAGAGCGAGCTGCTGTTCGAGAAGGCTTTCCAGACGAGCCAGGACGCGGTGATCCTATTCCGACTTCGCGATGAGAAGATTCTTGACGTCAACGACGCGTGGGTTACGGCAACCGGCATCGCTCGTGAGAATGCGATCGGCCGCAGCCAGCTCGATTTCAATGTCTGGGGGTCGGAGGAGGAGCGGGGTCAGTTTCACGCGGCTCTGCTCTCACGGGGAGTGGTTCGCGATTTCGGCTTCAGGTTTTTCGATCAGCGGGGAGCACCGCGGCATGGGGTGATGTCGGCGGAGGTGATAACGATGGACGGCGAAGCTTGCGCGCTCGTCATCGGGCGCGACATCACCGAGCAGATGCGTCTCGAGCAGCACGTCAGACAGACGCAGCGGCTGGAGGCAATCGGAGGAGTGGCCGGCGGCATCGCGCACGACTTCAACAACATCCTCACCGCAATCCGCGCATTCAGCGAAATGGCGATCGATTCGCTGCCGCACAGCAATCCCGCGCGCGAAGATGTGCTGGAGATCCTCAAGGCCGCCGATCGCGCGATCGCGCTCACGCGCCAGCTGCTGACGTTCAGCAGGCAGGAAGTGCAAAATGTGCGAACGATCTCCGTCAACGAGGTAATATCCGATCTCGCGCCAATGCTGCGGCGCCTCGCCGACGAGAAGTGGTCGCTCGATCTCAGTCTCTCCGATGGCGCGGGGTTCGTCAACGCCGACCCAGGCCAGGTTCAGCAGGTGGTGATGAACCTCTTCGTTAACGCGCGCGACGCGATGCCGGCCGGCGGAGCGATCAGAGTGGAAACCGCGAATGCCGAATCGACTGCCCCGACGCCGGAGAAGCCTGACGTTCACCCCGGCCGCTTCGTCTCGATAAGCATTTCGGACACGGGCGTTGGAATTCCGGAGTCAATCCGCGAGCGGATGTTCGAGCCGTTCTTTACGACTAAGGCCGGTTCGGGCGGCACGGGCCTTGGACTCTCCACAGTGTATGGAATCGTAAAGCAGTCCGGTGGAGCGATCGCTGTGGTGAGTGAAGCGGGGAAGGGATCGACTTTCCAGGTTCTGTTGCCGCGAGTGGACCCGTAGTCCTCTAGCGGCCGCCCATCTTCGCCAGCGCCGCTCGAATGAGCTCGGCGGGCGAGCTTCCCCAATTGCCACCATCGAGCGCCGCTCTCACGCCGCGCTCGGCTTCGGCGAGAGTGTAGCCGAGCGACGAAAGGGCCCGCAGCGCATCATCGGCGGCCGCGTTGCCACTGGCGGCGAACTTCCCGTCCGACGAGTCTCCGATCATATCGAGCTTGTCGCCGAGGTCGAGAATCAATCGCTCTGCTTTCTTTCTCCCCACGCGCGGCACGCTCTGCAGCGTCGGGATGTCTTTCTCCCTGATCGCCTTGACCAGACGCGGCGCCGACAGCGCCGACATCATCCCGATCGCGAGCGCGGGCCCGACGCCGTTCGCGGTGAGGAGCTTCTCGAACAGCTGCTTCTCGGTGACGTTGGAGAATCCGAACAGCTTCCACGAATCCTCTTTCACGACGAGCGAAGTGTGCAGCGTGACATTCTCACCCTGACGCGGAAGCGATTCGAAAACACCGAGTGGAATCTCGATCTCGTAGCCGATCCCGCCCGCGGTCATCACTTCGACGCGGTCGATGTCCTTCGTTACAAGTGTTCCCGAGATGATGGAGATCAAAGTTCCAGGCGTTATTCGAATGTCAGCATTAGCCGTCTATGATTCGACAAAGATGATATCAACTCGTTGAAAGAGCTAACTGTAGTTGCGGTACTCATGGTCTCGGTTCTTTCGGGGGGTTGTGGGTCGAACGACGCCGTGCCCGTTGCGCGCGGGGCGGGCTTGCCGCGTGAGAATGCTGCGCCCGATTCGGCGCAGCTGCCTCAATATACCGGGACGGATGCGCGCGGAATTCCGCGCTACGCGAGCCGGAAGTTCACGGCCGAGGAACGTGATCTGTTGAGACGCGTGTACGGAGTCGAGGAGCCTTCCCGTCTGTACATCTCCGATTCGAGCGATGACGGGCTTCTGAAGTACGACACACAGGTCAAAAAGTGCCGATCGTGCTACGTCAACTCCTACCGGATCGGGTTCGTCTCCGTCAGGCGCGCCGGCGAGTCGTGGGAACAGCTCGAGAAGCGAGTCCGGCGAATGCCACTGTCTGCGTTTTCAGCCGGCGCACACAACGGATCTGCCTCGATCGGTGCACTCGACCCCGACATTCAGGCCGATGTCCAAAATATGCTGGACTCGGCGGCAAGTCAGGGGTTCGTGCTCCGAATCGTCGCCACATACAGGTCGCCGGAGCGGGAGGCGTTCCTGATGGCGAAGGGGCGGGGCGCCACTCACACTCTGACGTCGCTGCATTCGTACGGACGCGCTCTCGACGTGAAAATCGGCGACGGTAACCTCTCCCGCGCGGTAACCCGCGAGCAGTACGTCGCGTTCCGCCGGTGGGTAAGCAGATACAAGAAGGACCAGTTCAGAATACTGGGCACGCCGGACAGGACTTGGGACTGGGCGCACGTGGAGGTGCCGAGCGCTTCGATCGGGTTCGCTACCATCGATGCCGCGATCGCCAAGGCGTCGGATTGTGGCGGCCGAGCGTCGTGCGATTTCTTGCCGCACCTGCCTCGGTCTAATTAGCCGCGGCTATTTAAGAACCTTTAGCAGATCGAATTTCGGAGCGAGCGCGAACGCGAGCGCCGCCGCAACACCGTCCGACGCGTCCGCGGGCTGCGGCGGCGTCTTCAATCGCAGCAAACGCGCGACCATAAACTGCACCTGCTCCTTCGTCGCCGCACCGGTGCCGACTACTGCTTTTTTGATTTCCGCCGGCGGGTACTCGTGTATCTCTAACCCAGCCTGCACTCCTGCGAGCAGTATCACACCCCGAGCATGTCCGAGCACAATCGTCGTGCGAACGTTGCGCGCGTAGAAAACGTCCTCGATCGAAAGCGCATCCGGCTTGTGCCGCGCAATCAGCTCGGAAACTCCGTCGTAGATCTCGCAGAGCCGAAACGGCAGCGCATCCTTCGGTTTCGTGCGCAGAACCCCGCACTCGAGCAAAACCGGCGGCGCCGCACCAGGATCCTTTCGCACCACACCATACCCCGTGACCGCGGTACCGGGATCGATGCCGAGAATGATCACGCAGTTCTCCCCGTGCTCCCATCGATCGTAGTGCCGAGGGAGTCAGCCGCGGAATTCCCGACGAGCGACGGGCGGGAGGGTGTGCCTCTCGAAGGCGCCTTCAAAGCGCGCGACCTGTCAAGACCGGCGCGCATTGAACGCGAGGCGTCCGGAGGACGCCGATGCGTTCAGCCGGGCTTGGCGAGAGCGCGCGTGGCGCCGGAGAGAGGTGCACCGACAAGCCCGGCGCTCGCTCGCAACTCATAACTAGGCTGACATCTCCTCGACATCCATATCGAAATTCGCCGCGACTTTTTGGACGTCGTCGAGATCCTCGAGCTCCTCGAGCAGTTTCATCAGCGACTCCGCGTCCTTGCCCTCGACGCGCACCGTGTTCTTCGGCACGTGCGCGATCTCCGCTTCATCTACAATGATCTTCTTCTCTTCGAGACCGGTCTTCACCGTATGGAGCGCGGTTGGATCAGTCGAGACGATGAACTGATCGCCGTCCCGCGCGAAATCCTCGGCGCCAACCTCGAGCGCCGCTTCCATCGCGGTGTCCTCGTCGAGACGGGATGCGTCGAGATAGATCTGCCCCTTACGCTCGAACATCCACGAAACGGAATTCGCGGTGCCGAGGTTGCCGCCGTGTCGCGAGAGCTTGTGCCGGACATCGGCGACGGTGCGCGTCGCGTTATCGGTGAGAGCGAATATCAGCATCGCCACTCCGCCCGGGCCGTACGCCTCGTAGGTGACGTCCACGTACTCGACGCCCTCGAGATCGCCGGTGCCTTTCTTCACCGCGCGCTCGATGTTCTCCTTCGGCATCGACGCCGCCTTCGCCGTGTCGATCGCGGTGCGGAGACGCGGATTGCCGGCGGGATCACCGCCGCCGAGCTTGGCGGCCATCGTGATCTCGCGAATGAGCTTGGTGAAATGCGCGCCGCGCTTGGCGTCGGTCGCCGCCTTGTAGTGCTTGATCTGCTTCCACTTGCTATGTCCGGCCATTCTCAGCTCACTCGGTATTCGGTGTTTGATTCGGCAGCTTGCGACCCCGCGCGCGCGGGAGCGGTGATGGACTTCTGTGCGGTCAGTCTCAGCTCGGCGCGCGATGGTTCGTCGAGGTGCAATCCGGCCGCGGCGATCAGGTCATCCAGCGCCGCGCCCGCCGCGGGGCGATCGCTGCGTCCGGCGAGCTCGATCACGCGCATCAGCATCGCCCTCACTTCGCCCGGCACCGCCAGCGTTCCGCTCCAATGCCGCGCCTTGTCGGCCCACTCCCGCTGAGCCTCGGGAGAGATGTCGTTCTCCTCGACGAGCGCGGTGACGAGGCGGGCCGCCATCAGGCAGGCGAGCGTCACTTCCCGGGGTCCGCCGAGCGCAGCCCGTCCCGCTGCCGCGGCAAGCGCGGGAAAGGGAAAAACGGGCTCTTCCAGAGAGTATCGCGGCGGCTGACCGATCACTCTCGGAATCTAGGCATTCAACAGGCACGGGGCTACATTCCGCACTATGGCACAGCCCGTTGCGCCGACCCCTAAATCCATACTTTGGGTGGACGACGAGGGCGAGCTTCTAGAGCCCCACCGCATCTTCCTCCGGTCGAAGGGTTTCATCGTCGAATGGGCGAGTAATGCCGACGATGCGGTCGAGCTCCTCCGCCGCCACTCGTTCGACATAATGCTCCTCGATGAGCAGATGCCCGGCAAACGCGGGCTCGAGGCGTTCCGGGACGTGCGCGAGCTCGCGCCAAATCTCCCCGTCGTGATGGTGACGAAGAGCGAGGAGGACTCGACGCTCAAGGAAGCGATCGGCGTCAACGTCCGCGACTACCTCGTGAAGCCGGTCAATCCGCGCCAGGTGCTGAGCGTCGTGACGCGGATTCTCGAGGGGCCGCGCATCCGGCAGCAGGCGCTGGCGCGGCGTTTCGTCGAGCGGTTCCGCGCGATGGAGCTGGAGCGCGATCCGAATCTCGACTGGCGCGGGTGGATCGACCGCTTCGACGAGCTGATGCGCTGGGACGTGGACCTCGCCGCCGCCGGCGAGATGGGTCTCTACGATTCGCTGCGTGGCCTTTACCCCGACATGCACCGGGAATTTTCGCACTACATGATGCGCGAGTATCCGGACT
>JALYYD010000260.1 GCA_030946775.1 Gemmatimonadota bacterium | reverse complement strand
CTCGAAAGTCTTGGATACCGGACGGTCACCGCCGATGACGGCGAGTCGGCGCTCGCGGCGTGTTTCGAGCACAACCCCGATCTGTGCATCCTCGACGTATCGATGCCGGCGGGCGAGCTGGAGGTGGAGGACCGCGCAACAGGATTCGAGGTCTGCCGCCGCATCAAGCGCGACCCGCGCACGAGCCGAATTCCGGTGATCTTCGTCACCGCGCTCAATGAAACGAGCGATCGCGTGAAGGGAATCGAAGCCGGAGGAGACGACTTCCTCACCAAGCCGCACAATCGCCTCATACTCGGCGCGCGCGTGCGAAGTCTCCTCAAGCTCAAAGCGACGACCGACGCGCTCGACGACAGTCTGCGCAAGCTTCGCGAGCTGGAGAAGGTGCGCGAAGACCTGATGAAGATGATCGTGCACGACCTCAAGACTCCACTGACTCTGGTGCTGGCCACGCTGGAGATGCTTGGCGACGGGGATTTTGGAGCGGTGACTGACCGTCAAAAGGCGGCGGTCGCCGACGCAGAGACGAAATCCGAGGACCTGCTCGCGCTCATCGAGGACATTCTCGAGGTGGCGAAGATCGAGGAAGCGAGCATCAAGCTCACGCTCGCGCCGATGGCGCCGGGGGCGCTGATCGCCGAGCTGGTGCACGAATGGCAGCACCGCTTCCACCAGGAGAAAACGGAGATTCGCGTCAGCGTCGCGGACGACGCGCCGGTATTCGCCGGCGACAAGCCGCTCATAAAGCGCGTGTTCTCCAACCTTATCCAGAATGCGATCACGCACTCGTCGGGCCCCATCCTGCTGCAGCTGAGCGCGCGCGCGACGGACAGCGGCGTGCTGTTTACCGTCAGCGACAACGGCCCCGGAATACCGCCCGAGTATCACGAGCTGATCTTCCGCAAATTCGGCCAGGTGGGAATGCAGCGGATTCCGCGGACGCGGAGCTCGGGGCTCGGCCTTACCTTCTGCAAGCTCGTCGTCGAGATGCACGGCGGACGGATCTGGGTGCAGAGCTCCGGCGGTGAAGGCAGCGCCTTCCACATCGAGCTTCCGACCGACGCGGGCGTGGCGTCGTCCCCGCCGGCGTCGTGAAGGTTCTCGTCGAGACGTTCGGCTGCCGGGCGAACCAGTACGACAGCGAGCGGGTAAAAGCGATGGTGACCGCGGGCGGGGGCGAGATCGTGACCTCCGCGGACGGTGCCGACATCGCCGTTTACAACAGCTGCGCCGTGACGGCGGAAGCGGAAGCGGATCTGCGCCAAAAGGTGAGACGCGGCGCGAGATCGAACCCGCGCATTCGCAGCGTGATCATGGGATGCGCGAGCGGACTCGAGCTGGCTCGACCCGCGAGTCCCGGCGTGCGATCGCTGGCGGATCTCCCGTCAGTTGAAAGAATGATCCCGGGCGCGGATCTCGCCGCCGTCGCTAGTGCGATAGGCGTCTCCGCCGGCACGGGCGCTTACGCACAGACGGGCGCGCGAGGATTGCTCCGGATTCAGGACGGCTGTAACGAGCACTGCACCTTCTGCGCGACGACGATCGCGCGCGGGGTGAATCGCTCGCGACCCGCGGAGGAGATCGTCGAGGAGGCGGAGAAGCTCGCCGATGCGCACTCCGAGATCGTGATTACCGGAATTCACATCGGATCGTATGGAACCGATATCGAATCGAGCCTGAGCGCGCTCGTCGCGAAGCTGATTGTTAGAGTGCCGAGCGTGCGATTCAGATTGTCTTCGCTGGAAGCGACGGAAGTGGACGACCGGTTGATCGAGCTGTATCGCAGCGAGCGTGAACGCCTTGCTCCATATCTGCACGCGCCGCTGCAGTCCGGGAGCGACCGGATCCTGAAGCGGATGGGACGCAGCTGGTACACCTCCGCTTCATACGCGTTTGCCGTCGAGCGAGTCATCGACGGCCACGAATTCTTCGGACTAGGCGCGGACGTCATCGCGGGATTTCCGGGTGAGACGGACGCCGATCATCTGGAGACGGTGCGGCTGCTGGAGCCGCTTCCATTCACTTCGCTGCACGTCTTTCCCTATTCACCGCGGCCGGGAACGGCGGCGCCAAGAATGTCGGGCGCGGTCCAGCAG
>JALYYD010000249.1 GCA_030946775.1 Gemmatimonadota bacterium | reverse complement strand
CACCTCCCGCTTCCGCTCCCCAAAGCTCGACGGATTCGCGGCGCAGGAAGTTCGCGAATTCCTCGCCTGTCAAGCTGATCGCAGGATGCCTGAACTGCGCCCCCATCGAGCTCCTCACCACCTTCGCATTCCAGAGATCGACCGTCCCCGGCAGCGCAAACGTCGCAACCGCGCCGAGCGCGGCCGCGGTGCGCAGAATCGTCCCCGCATTTCCCGGGTCCTGAATCCCGTCCAGAATCAGCACGCGAAACCTTTCCCCTCTCATCACAGTATCGAGATTCTGATTCGGCACCCGCGCCATCGCCAGCACGCCCTGCGGCGACTCCGTATCAGCAGCCGTCTGAAAATCCCTTTCCGTTACTTCGAGAATCTCCACTCCATCGGTCTTCAGCCGCGCAAGCACATCCGCCCCCCGGGGCGTCTCCGCGAGGAGCGGCGACACGAGCGCCCCCTCCACCGCCAGGCCGGAGCTCAGCAGCTCTTCCACGGCCCGCACGCCTTCGGCGACAAAGAGCGAGCGTTTCTCGCGCGCCTTGCGGCGCTTCAGATCCCGAGCGAGTGTGAGAAGCTTCAAAGGGTTCGCGGGGTATTCGTTGGAATAGGATTTGCCCTTCGATGGTCGTGCAATTTACCGCAGGAGAATCTATGAAACGAATGATACTTGCGTTTGCCGCCGCTGCTTCAATATCCGGCTGCGCCGTCTCCACGCAGCAGGAAGTCCAGATGGGCGTGGATGAGGTCCAACAGGTCAACGCGCAGCTCCCGATCATCAATGACCCCGAGCTGAACCGCTACATCAACGTCCTCGGGGACTCGATCGCCCGCCTCACCAGTCGTGGCACTCTCGAGTGGCAGTTTTTCATCGTCGACAGCAAGGAAGTGAACGCCTTCGCCCTCCCTGGCGGCTTCGTTTACATCAATCGCGGTCTTATCGAGCGCGCCGACAAAATGGACGAAGTTGCCGGCGTGCTCGGCCACGAGATCGGCCACGTCGTAAAACGGCACACCGTGAAGCAGATGCAGCAGGCGCAGAAGGCGAACATCGGCGTCACGGCTATTTGCGTCCTCACCAGCATCTGCAACAGCGGCGTCGGACAGGACGCGATCAACGTCGCCGGCGGGGCGCTGTTCGCGAAGTTCAGCCGCGGCGACGAAAAGGAAGCGGATGACGTCGGATTCGACAATGTCGTGCGCGCCGGCATCAGCCCCGTCGGAATGGTCACGATGTTCCAGAAGCTGCTGGACGAGCGCAAGGCAAAACCCGCCGGCGTTGACGCGTGGTTCGCGAGCCATCCCCTCGAAGAATCGCGCATCGCCGACATCCAGAGCAGAATCAATGCGCTGCCCCCCGCCGAGCTCGCGGCGCTCAGCACCGACACGCAGAACTTTCATACCTTCCAGCGCCGGCTGGCGTCGCTTCCACCCTCTCCACCGCCGCGCCAGCTGCGATAGCCCCTTTTCTTTCCGAATTGATCCGATGCGCCGTGATTCGTCACGGCGCATCTTTCGTTTATGAGAGTAGCGCTGACGATCGCAGGCTCCGATTCCGGAGGAGGAGCCGGAATCCAGGCCGACCTGAAGACATTCCAGCGGTTCGGTGTCTTCGGCACATCGGCGATTACAGCCGTCACGGCGCAGAATACCGTGGGCGTGCGTTCGTGGGAGCCGGTCTCCGCTGCGCTCGTGCGCGACCAGATCGCCGCTGTGGCCGAGGATCTCGCGCCATCCGCGTTCAAGACCGGGATGCTCGGGAGCGCTGCCGTAGCTCACGCCGTTGCGTCCGCCATCCGCGAGAACGACCTCGTTAACTACGTGCTCGACCCTGTCATCGTCGCCACTTCGGGTGATCGTCTCCTCGACGATGACGCCATAGAGATCGTGAGGCGGGAATTGATTCCGCTCTCACTGCTGGTGACACCGAATTCTGACGAGGCGTTTGAGCTAACTGGAAAGGAAGTGCGCACGACAGCGGATGCCGCTTACGTCGCCGAGCTTCTCGTCAGAGAGTACGGGGCCGTTGCGGCGCTCGTGAAGGGCGGGCACATCACCGACGGCGATGGTGTCACCGACGTTCTCTATACCGACAAGCCGCATTTCTTTCGCGGAGCCAGAATCGAATCGCACAGCACTCACGGAACGGGGTGCACTCTATCCGCTGCAATTACCGCCGCGCTCGCCCTCGGTGAGCCACTTGAGCAAGCGGTCGGCGGAGCGATCGAGTTTGTCCGCAACGCCATCCTTGCAGCGCCCAAGCTCGGACGCGGGAACGGCCCG
>JALYYD010000236.1 GCA_030946775.1 Gemmatimonadota bacterium | reverse complement strand
CAAATCCTTGTCGCCGATCATGTCCCACAACACTCCGTACAGCGGACGGTAGCCCGGCGACGGCAGATGCTCGGCGAAATATTTTGCGCCGATGAGAACATCCACCTCCGGCGGCCCGAAGTCCCCGTAGTCTTCTCCGTCGGTGAAGAGAAGATCGACTCCGACGTTCGGCCTGGTCTTCTTGAGGAGATCGCCGAGCGCGACGAACATCCCGACGCCGGATGCGCCGTCGTTCGCGCCCGGGACGGGGAGTTTTTTCTCCGCTTCGGTTGACGCGGACTCGGAGACGGGGCGCGAATCCCAGTGGGTGACGTAGAGAATTCGATCGGTGAGCTCGGGGCGGAAGCGCGCGAGGATGTTCCGCATCGGGATCATCTTTCCCGTCGCAGTCTTGTAATCGAAGCTCTGCACGTCGACGCGGTCGGCGCGCTTTCTCATTTCGGCGATGATCCAGTCTCCGGCGGCTTTTGCGGCGGGAGTTCCGGGAACCCTGGGGCCGAAAGCGACCTGCACGCCGGCGTATTTGTATGCGGCGGCGCCATCGAATCCGGTCGAGGTGGCGGAGCGCTCACCGTTGCACGCGACACAGAGAAGAATGAGAGAGATCATCGTTGAAGATTTCACTATTTGAACTCGCCGGCGTAGAACTGCATGTGGAGGACGGCACTGACCACCGTCTGGGTAAACCCGCGATTAAGGTTACGGTCGAAGCTCTCGACCCGCGAGATGACGAAGCTGGACGAAAGATTCTCCGACACGTCCGTGTCGGCGTTAAAGCTGAATGCGCGGCGCCCGTTGTCGGTAAGGCGGCTGCGGCCGGTGATGTCGAGCGGATTCTCGACGAAGTTCGATCCCTGGCTGCGCTGATAGCTGAGCCGGGTGCGGAGGTCGCTTTTCAGATTCCACTCCGAGGGAAGCCGCCACGGTTTTCCGAGATCGGCGCTGAAATCGGCGGTGCGGCCGTTGCTGGCGAGACCCGGCCGCGTGTCGTGGTGCTCGGCGAAATTGAATCCCACCGATGTGGAGATCGGGCGGCCACCGGCAAACACGAGACTGGCGTTGAGCGGATAGCTGCGGACGCGAATCCGGCCGAGATCGGTGATGGCCTCTCCTCCGAGCGGCTCGGTTGTATTGAGCTGCCTGGTGTCCAGAAGGCGCGCCGTCATTCCGAGACTGTTGATGATGGATCGCAGCCTCACCGGCCGGCCGCTCCACCGCAGTGAAACGTCGGGGAAGACAACCTGCGTGCCATCAACGACCTCCTGCCGGTCGTCGAATCGCCTCGTCCAGTTGCGCGTGTTGATGCGCTGGTAACGGTTGGCGAGATTGATTCCGAATGGCAGGCGTACCGAATGATTCAACGAGAGCTGGGTGACGATGCCGGCACTTGTCGCGAGATCGCTGCCGAGTGATCTGAAATTTCCGATCCCCCCGAGCGCGAATTGATATCCGAGCGACGGCTGGGTCGGAGTTCCGTCATAAACGGAGATCAGGCTGCGATTGAGATTGACGTCAACCGGGTCGAGCCCGAGAAGAACGTGACGAAGAACGCTTCCGCTGTCGAAGTATTGCCGCACCGCGCGTGGAAGATCGACGGTCAGTCCGGCCGTCATCGTTTGAGCATTTCCCAATCGGCGCGGGAGGTGGTAAGTGCCGACGCTGTCGGGCGCGCGGAGAAAGCTCAGCGTATTAGGATCGCGCAGCATGTTGTAGGTCGTGCCGAAATCGAGGCGAGGCCTGAACCACGACGTTATCGGCGGAGAGATATTGATCCCCGCCTGCATCGCCCGCTCTCGCTCGAGTCCCGTCGTCGCGCCAAAAACGCGATCGCGCTCGCTTGTCGTGACGATCCCGAGGGTTGATTCGTTCCCGTAGTTGCGAAAGTCGCGAACGGAGCTGATGTCCCAGCGAACCGACGCCGACTTGAAGGGGTGGAATACGAGACTGCTTCCGTTGCGCCACGTCTGCGTCCGTCCGCGAACCGTGCGCGCCGGGTCGTCGATCGCTGCGGACGGCTTGAGATACGATGTGCGGTTGTCTGTTCCATTTGTGTAGGCCGTCGTCAGATGCAACTCGGCGGGAGTCCATCGTGACGCACCCGGCACGAGCGCCCTCGTCAAATTGAAGTCGAGCCCGACGACGAGGTTGTGCGCCCGCCCGTTTTCATACTCACTTCTCGACTCTCCGTTCGTGAACGATCCATTGAGAGCGAGGTTGTCGAGTATTGTCCCGAGCGCAGATCCGCTCGACTGACTGATGCGGCGCACTCCGAGCGTGATCGACGTCGCCGAGGAGCGAGGTCGCCGCAATCCCTGAACGGCGCCTCCCTCGAGATCGGACTGGGATATGAACAGGGGGTCGCTGGCCGCGCCGACGTAATTCACGGTAAAGGGCACGGCGATGCCGAGCGAACGCGGCAGCAGCTTTTCGAGATGGAACGCTGAGCTGATGATGACGCTGTTGTCGGCCAGGAAGGTGGCCTGTTCGGCAAGCTGGTGAAAGTGCGGATCGCGCCTGGTTGCGTTGACGCGGATGTCGGCGAAATCACCGGCGACGACGGCGAGCCCGAACTGGCCGGCGAATCCAGTCTCATTCACCGATCCGCCGAGGCGGATATCGTCAACCCACAGCTCGAGGGTGTCGGATGGCAGAACGGGACGGGCGCTCCCTCCGGCGCGGGTGCGAACCATTCCGACTGCCATCTCCTGGACGGCGGCGAGATTCGGGGGGCTCGTGCCCGGATCGAGAGTGTAAACGATATATCCATCCGCGCAGGCGGCGTATCTTCCGGACGGATCGTGCCCAGGAGGAATCGGGCTGTTGGCGATGAGCACGGAGTCGAGACCTTTGCAGGTGTTCGGCGCCTGCCCGCGCAGATACGCGTTCTGGATTTGCGCGCGAAGTGCATAGAGCTTGGTGAAATCGACGCGAACTTCAGGAAGCCAGGCGCTCTTCCCTTCTCCGCCGTTGAGCGGAGTGCGGTACATATAGAAGTTGTTCACGTCGCGTCCGAGACGAATATAGAACTGGAGCTCGCCATCGGTCCCCCAGCCGTCGCGAATTCCACGCGCCCAGAGGCGAATCTCGGTGTAGCTCATGAAGTTTTTCTCGCCTTCCGGGAAGCGGTAATACGCCTCGGCCCGCTCGAGCGGCTGCAGTGAAGTCGAGGTGAGCCGGAGGGAGCGCTCGTTGATCTGCACGCGGCCGGTCTGGAGGGCGACCGTCTTGCTCGTTGGAGCGTCCGTAACACCCGGCGGCGATTCATAGCTGACGCCGGTAGTGAGACTCCGGTCCTGCGTTCCGATCACCCCCGCCTGCACGAGACCGACGCCGGGCTGATCGCCGGCGATTCCGCGCAGTGAATGATCGTTGAGCTTGAGCCACGGCGCTCCGGTGAGCCGGAGACGTGCCAGCGGAATCGTGCTGAATTCTTCGGAACCGAGCCCGGTTCCGGAGAGCATCGTTACGCGGAGCGCGTGCGCGCGGCGGAGCAGCGGTTGTCCAAGGGAGTCGTCCGGGCTCTTGAACGGGACGCGGAACAGAACCCAGCAGACGCTGTCGGGCGCTGTGCGGCCGGGCAGAAGCGTCGGCGCCACGGAGCACTTTCCGATTCGCGTGTATTTCGCCGGATCTGACAGGTCCACGATGTAGCGATTCCACTTTTCGTTATCGCGCTCCGCGCTGGTGAGATTGAGCACGTTGTCCGCGTCGATGTCCTCTTCATCGAGGTGGTTGTTGTTGATCGTGCAATCCACCTTTGAATCGCCGAGTACCTGGAGGACGCGGAAGCCGCCGGAGCAGGTCGGCACATTGTGCGCCCGGAAGACGGTACGGGCGTTGGCAAAGCTTTCGTTGATTACGGTGAGCGAATCCACGACATCGCCGGGAAGCCCATTGTCGTTGGCACCGACATTGAACGCGCGGGAGAACGGATCGCGCTCGCTATCGAGGTGATCGAAGCCGGCGAGGTGGCGGCCGGAGTAAGTCGAATCGGGCTGCGATGTGTCAGGATTCTTTCCGATGTGGAGCGTGTCCGGTGCGAAGCTGACGGAGTTCTCCGATACGTCACCGAAGTCGAACACCATCACCGGATTTCTGGCGCGCTTCGACGTACCGACTGCGATCTGCGCCCAGAATTCGAGATTCTCGGCGCGGGATACGTCGGTGCCGCTCGAGCCCAGCACGGTACGAATGGAACGCCACCTGCGGCCGAGCGGAGCCTTCCCTATCTTCCAGCGAAAGTTGCTGGTCGCGTTGTCGAACAACCCGCCGATCGTGGAAGGGTAGAGAGTCATCCACAGCAGCGGCTCGGGGCTGGAGATGCCCGTTCCGGTGAGACTCGTGAGCGTGTCTATCTGCTCGATCGAGTAGCGCACCGGCTTTCCCGCGGCGTCTGCACCATTGCTCTGCCAGGCGAGAGTCGAGGCGCGCGTGAGGTCGAAGGCGGCTGCACCGAAGCGCGCTGCCAACTGGCGCCCGAGCGCGGGCTGGCTGCTGTAGTACCACTGCTGATCGGAGAGAGAAATGAACAACCCGCCTTCGCCTTCGAACGATTCTAGATACGCCTGTTGGGCGGCGCTGGTTCGGGGGCGGCTTGCAGCAAACTCCGCGGAAACGCCGACGCGCGAGGGAGCAGTCGTTTCGCCGTACGGCAGCCGCGATACGAGCGAGGTGAGCTGTGGCGCGTCGAAGCTGAACAATCCGGTGACGCCGGCGACGAGCATCGACTGCGGCTCGAATCCGAGCGGCGGCCTGGTGAAGTTCGATTTCTGATTCTGAGAGAGAGCGGTGAAGGCGAGCTGCCCGTTCTGCATTTGGAACTCGCCGGTTGCACCGAAGATCGATGTCGGCGTTTCCTCGAAGAGCGGATTCTCCTCGTACTGTACCGTCACCTGTCGCGGGCGCGGAAAGAGCGTATCGGGGCGCGCGAACGCAACGCGGCCAAGATCGTAGTCCACTGAGTAATCAGTCCCTCGGACAAGGGCGATTCCGTCCACGAGAAGACGTTCGGAGTTCGGCCGGATCTGAACGGTTCCCAGCATCAGTGTTCCCCCTTCCCCGCTGCCTTCGGCCTGGTATCGGACGCGGATGTGGTAAACCGCTTCCGGGCGCTGCGCGGAGCGGACGTACTCGGGGGGCGTCGTATAAATGGTATCGTTGGTCGGATTGCCGCTGCCAACGAGCCCGTTCGCGGCGAACGGCTTCGTGGACGGAAAGACGAGGAATTGATCGCGGATCGTCTTTGCGCCCGAGGCGCCGAGGCTGAGCTCGAAGTTGGGATCTCCAGGGCGGGGCCATATCCTATTCTCGACGTCGAAGCTCGACGTATTCGTCGCCTGCGAGAGACCGAACTGCTGGAGATAGGTGTCGTTGTTTCCGGAGAGCGGTTTTTCCTGATCGGAGCTGCTTCCCGTCACTACCTTCAGTGTCACGCTCTGACGGCGCACGTCGGGGCCGCCGAGCCGGTATACGCTGCGGATTTCACGATCGAATTCAGGATCGCCCGGCTTGACGTTCGGATCCCAGATGAGATTGGCGAGCTGATCCCGGTTCGGCGTGAACGAGAGGTCGGGCGTACCACCGGTGCTTGCCTGAATCGTATCGCGCCCATTGATGCGCACGCGGTACGCCACTACGAGCCGCTCGTTGTTGAGAGCGAGCGGGCGCACGAGCGCGATCCAGAGGAGAGAGGGATCGGCGTAGTAGTCCACTCCCTCGCGGAGATACTCGTAGACCTGGCCGCGGCGGGAGCGCGGGTCGCCGTTGAGGCGGAACTGGGGTCCGTTCGGATTGGGCGGCTGGCCTCCGATGAGCAGGCGGTAGAGAAGGATTCTGGTCGGCCGCAGCGAGTCTGGCAGCGCGGACGAAAGCTGCGCCATCCGCCGCGTATTGAGAATGTCGATGTTCGGATAGGATGAGCCGAACTTCTTTGGATCGACGGTGAAAAAGAACCGGCGCGGCTCGAACTGGTAATCTTCGATCTTCCTGTCTATCGCCTGCAGGGTTCTGTCTCCGACCGTGAAAACGCGGTCGCGCACGACGTTTCCCTTCTGCTGCGCGACGATCGCCTTCAGGCGCATCGGACCGATCTTCGTGATCGCCTGAAGACCGTAGTTCCCGCTCGGGATACCGGTGGTGATGAAGCGCGAAGCGGGCGGCTGGAAGGTGACGTTGCCGATCTCCAACTTCTGGAGCACCTCGTCGCCCTTCCCTTCGTAGTAGATGGAGATGTTGTTGGAGGCGTCGAACTCGCGCTGTGTGTCGTAGTCGAGATTGACGTGAATCCTGTCGGCGACGACGCCGCCTGATTTTGCAGCGAACTGAAAGTCAACGAGCGGCTCGAACGCACTGTGGCAGTTGGCGACCGGATCAAAGAACACGCCTGACGCGCAGCGTTTGCTCTGATTTTTTTCGCCGCGAAACTCGAGGCGGCTATCGAGCTGCAGTCCGATGTCCGAGTATTCGCCGATGATGGGAACCGGCTTCGGCTGCACCGAGGGCTTCGGTTTCGGAGGCAGCTCGCCGGGAAATCCGGAAGACGGCTGCGACGTGGCGAAAGTAGTGGTGTTGACTTGTCCCCACACCGACTCGAGAATCGTGCGCATGTTCTGCTGAAAAGCGGTGGCGCGCGCGGCTTCGATCTGCGCGGAGGCCTGGCGGTACGACTCGCGCTCCGTGCGCGATTGAACGGCGGGGAGCAGAAACGGAAGCGTGTCCCTCCCGAGCCGGATGCGCAGACCGGGGATGCCGGGCGTTCCGCTCGGCGGAGTCGCGGGCTGCGTGGGCTGGGTCTTCACGGTCGTGTCTGTGACCACCTGGGCGCTGGCGCGGGAGGCGGAGACCGCAATCATCGTCAAGGCGATCGCGGTGAATGAGGCGCGCAGCACCGAGAATCCAGTTGCGGAACGCGTTGCACGCGTGCCGCTTACGCTCCGGCGAGCCGTATATTTCACGGTGTGAAGATACTGCACCGCTATGTCCTCCGAGAGCACCTTGGGCCGCTCCTTTTCGCCCTGACCGCTCTCACGTCCATCCTGCTCCTCCAATACGTAGGAAAGAACATCGGTCAGTTGGTCGGCAAAGGGCTGTCCCCGTGGGTAATCGTCGAGTTTTTTGCCCTTTCCATTCCGCTCACCATCGCGCTGACCCTGCCGATGGCGGTGCTGGTTTCTACACTGTATGCGTTCAGCCGGCTCGCGGCGGAAAACGAGATTACGGCTTTGAAGGCTAGCGGAGTCAGCCTGGTGAGCGTGCTGAAGCCCGTTCTGTGGGCGGCGGCGGGCGTGACGCTGCTGATGATCGTCTTCAACGACCAGGTTCTGCCCCGCGCGAACCACCGGCTCGCGATTCTGCAGCGTGACATCGCGCAGAAGAAACCTACGTTCGGACTCCGCGAGCAGGTCATCAACGAAGTGAGCCCCGGCAAGTTCTATTTGCGGGCGGGGCACCTCGACGAAAACTCCAACCGGATGCGCGACGTCACCATTTACGACATGGGAGACCCGACGCGCCGGAGAACGATCTACGCCGACAGCGGCAACATGCAGATGAGCCAGGGGATGAAGGATCTCGAGCTCACACTGTACACCGGCAATATGCAGGACGTGCCAACAGCGACGCCTGGACAGCTGCAGCGGCTGTATTTCAATGTCGATTTCGTGAGGATGCGCGGCGTCGGGAATCAGTATGAAAAGACAAGCGCCGACAGCTACAAGGGCAACCGCGAGATGACCATCTGCGAGATGTCGCTGGCGGTGCGGCGGGCGAGGAGCGACTACGAGATGGCACAAAACGAGTTTCGCGAGGCGGAGAAGCAGGCCGTGCAGCAGCATCTCGGGATCAGCCCGGACGCGCGAAGAACGAAGCTGACTCCTCCGCATTCCACCGACATCTCGGCGTTGTACTGCGGCCTGGTAAATCTTTTCAGAGTGAAGACGGCGCACGCCGAGACCCTCAGTGAGGCGGTGGCGGCGTCTTCTACCAGGCAGAGCATGCAACCCTCAACCATCCAGCCGGCGCCAACAGCCTCGTCAACCGCGCAGACCTTTCGGCCGCCGGTGATCCAGCCGCGCCAGGTCAATCCATCGGGGATGGCGCGCGGCCTGACTCCGTTCTCGCCGCAGGTGGATCAGGCGGCCCAGCGCATTACTGAGACTTCGCAGGTGATGAACGAGCTGTCGGTGGAGATCAACAAGAAGTTCGCGCTCGCCGTCGCGTGTTTCGTCTTCGTGCTACTCGGGGCGCCCATCGCGCTGCGCTTCCCGCGCGGCGGAGTCGGGCTGACGATCGGAGTGAGTCTCGTTGTCTTCGCGCTTTATTACGTGTGCCTCATTGGCGGGCAGGCGCTGGGGAACCGCGGAATCATCCCTCCAGCGATATCGATGTGGATGGCTGACGTGCTGTTCGCCGCCGTCGCGCTCTGGCTGCTGGCGCGGATGGGAGCGGAAGGCTCGACCGCGCGAGGCGGAGACGCGCGCGAGCTGATCGACGCCATCAAAGCAAGGATGAGGAGAACACTGTCCATTGGCTCCGAATCCCGGGCAGGCGAGGGCGCAGAGTGAAGATTCGCGCGCTGGACCGGTATGTCTTCACCGAGTTCTGGAAGATTTTCGTGACGGCTTCGCTCGGCTTTCCGATTCTCCTCTACGTCATCGATTCGACGGACAACCTCGACAAGTATCTCAGCCGGCACCTCAGCATCGGCGGCATAGCGCTGAGCTACATCTACTGGCTGCCTGATTCGATGTTCATGGCGCTTCCGGCGGCGGTGCTGTTCGCGACAGTGTTCGCTATTGGAGGGCTGACGCGTCACTCGGAGATCACGGCGGCGAAGGCATCGGGAATCAGCTTTCACCGACTCATTCTTCCGATCGCGGCGGGAGCGGTTTTCGCGAGCGCCCTCGGGCTGGTGATCGGCGAGCTCGCTCCCCGCGCCAACAAGCTGCGGCTCGACATCATCGAGCCGGATCGCGGATCCACGACGCTCGAGCGCTACAACTTCGCATACGCCGGAGAAAAAGGCCGCGTGTACAAGATCGGCGCTCTTCGGGTGGCGGACAATGCCGTCAGCGGACTGACCATAGAGCGCAAGGGAAGCGGGCCGAAGTATCCATCGTACGTCCTCTCGGCCGCCGAGGCCGCGTACCGCGCGCCGGTGAAGAAGTGGGTGATCCGGCACGGCGCGATGCACGTCATCCCGGACTCGCTCCACAACGTCACGTTCAGCTTCGATTCGGCCTACGACAGGAGCTTCACCGAAATGCCGAGAGAGCTGACGCTGGCGCAGAAAGCACCGACAGACATGGGGTTCGCGGAGCTGGGAAGGTTCATCGATTCGATGGACAGGTCCGGCGCCGACGTGAGCTCGCTCAAGGTTGAGAGAATGCTGAAGATCGTGATTCCGATCACGTGCGTGATAATCTTCATGTTCGGCGCTCCGCTGGCGACGAGCAGCCAGCGTGGTGGCACAGCGTATGGAATTGGGCTGAGTCTCGCAACAACGCTCATATTTCTGGTGATGATCCAGCTCACACGCGGCATCGGGGGGCACGGACAGATTCCGGCGGGGCTCGCGGCGTGGCTGCCGAGCCTGCTGTTCGGGGTGACCGGAGCGGTGCTCCTCACGCGGGTGCGAACCTGATTCGCGGACCGCGGTCGCTCTTCAAGCGCATTGGGCAGCGCGCATACTTCGCGCGCGACATCGGGCGGGCGCTTGGCGACGTGAAGACATTCGGGCCGGAGACGATCCGCCAGATGCGGAACATGGGCGTGGATTCCCTGCCGCTGGCGGCGATCGTCGCGGCGTTCATCGGCGCGGTCACGGCGTTCCAGACGAGGTATCAGCTCTTCAATGGAGTGCAGCTCTCGGTAGTCGGGCTGATCTCGCGGCAATCGATAATTCTCGAGCTCGGCCCGCTGCTCACCGGGCTTGTCCTGACAGGACGCGTCGGGGCGAGAATTACCGCCGAGATCGGGACGATGCGAGTCACCGAGCAGATCGACGCACTGGAAACACTCGCGTACGATCCGGTGGCGTACCTGGTGGTCCCCCGGCTTCTCGCGGCGCTGCTGATGGTGCCCGCGCTGACGATCCTCGCCGACGCGATCGGGGTCGGCACTGCGTTCCTCACCGCGACGGTGGCGACGGATGTGACATCGCAGGCCTTCTCCGAGGGGCTCCGGCTTGCATTCGCTCCGTTCCAGATCGTGTACAGCATCATCAAGGCAACTATATTCGGGGGGGCGATCGCTTTTTTCTGCTCCTACGAGGGCTACACCGCCAACGCCGGAGCCGAAGGGGTTGGGCGGAGCACGGCGCAGGCGGTGGTGATCACATCGGTGGCGATTCTCGTTCTCGACGCGCTCACCGCACTTCTTCTCGCTCCCTATCTACAGGCATGAAGAAACGAGACGATGTTCTTGTTGGCGTGATGGTCGTCGCGACGAT
>JALYYD010000234.1 GCA_030946775.1 Gemmatimonadota bacterium | reverse complement strand
CAGTAGACCGATTTATTGTTCCAATCGGGGTGCGTCTTCTTGAAATCGAGCCAGATTCCCATCCCGCTCGTCGGATCGATCTCCAGCTTGCCGTTGTTGTCGATGTAGCGGAACTGCTCCGGCGATGCATCGTCGAACACCATCACGACCGGTGACAATCCGCGCGGCAGGTTCAGCTTCTTGTCCAGCACGTCGGACATGTTGACGGGCCGGTATCCGCGGTTGTAGAGCAGCTCCAGATCCTTGCGGAACTGGCCGCGCTCGCGCGCGTAATCGCCGTTGTGGTCCGTGATCAGGTGGTATTCGAGCACCATGATCCGTCCCATCTCGTTGGGAACCCGATTGGAGCTAGGAGCGCCCTGCGCGGAACTCGCCCCGCCCTCATTCGTAGTGGATGCTGGACCCGCGAAGTCGCCGACGGGGTTTGATGGTTGCGCGGTGTGGTCAGGTGCGCCCAAAGCGGTGGTCGAGGCGGCATTATTACTGCTCGCGGCGGAAGCTGAGCTTGGCCCGCCCTTGCAGGCGGCTGCGGCGAGAAGGATCAAAACGAGGATATAACGATACATTTTTCCCAACTGTTGCAAGAGATAAAAGCGAAACGGCGAGCAATCCTGCTCGGCTTACTCGCAATAAGCATTCTAACGGTTTACTACACCGATCTGTGGCTGACCACCTGCGGATTCGACGGTTGCCCATCGGCACGCGCCATACAGACTTTCCAGCCCGATCAGGGCGGTCGCATCCTCGACCGCTACAACCGGATCATGGGACGTTTGGAAACCATCCGGCGCGTAAATGTTCCGCTGAGCTCGGTCCCTGAGTTCGTCCAGCAGGCGTTCATCGCCACCGAAGACAGACGGTTCTACCAGCACGGCGGTCTCGACTGGCGCGGATTCTTTCGCGCGATCGTCACTAACATCCGCGCCGGTCGGACGCGCGAAGGATTCAGCACCATCACGATGCAGGTGGCGCGCAACACGTTCGCCGTCAGAAAATATCCGGCGCGGTCGCTCCGACAGAAGTTCACGGAGCTCAGACTGTCGCGTCTCATCGAGCATTCGCTCACCAAGCAGCAGATCCTCGAGCTCTACTTCAACGTCATCTACATGGGTAATGGCGTCTACGGGGTCGAGGCGTCGAGCAGAGATCTCTTCGGCCGCAGCGTCAATCAGCTCAACCTCCCACAGGCGGCGATGCTGGCGGCGTTGCCCAAAGCTCCCTCTGCCTACACCCCGCGACGTCATCCCGACCGCGCCCTCACCCGGCGCAACCTCGTGCTCACCCTGATGGTGCAGCAGGGATACGTCTCCGCGGGCAGGCTCGCGGGGCTACAGGCGCAGCCGCTGAAAATCGCCCGCGACGAGTTCAGGCCTTCTGATCCGAACGACTCATATGCGCTAGATGCAGTTCGCGCGAAGGTGGATTCGATCATCCAGGGCGGGACCCTGGACATCATCGATCTGACCGTCCGCACGACGCTCGATCGCAACGCGCAGATCGCCGCCGACCGAGCCGTTCGCCGGCAGGCGGCCGCGATCCAGTCGGAGACAGGCCGTCGCGCCCTGATACAGGGAGCGATGGTGGCGATAGATCCGCGCAACGGTGACATCCGCGCGCTGAGCGGTGGACGGAAATACGAGCGGGGCACGTTCAATCGCGCTCTGCTCGCGCACCGTCAGCCAGGCTCGGCGTTCAAGCCATTCGTATACGCAGCGGCGATGGCAGCTGGCTACACACCTTCTTCAGAAGTGGATGACGATCCGATCGATGTCATTCAGGGACGGAATGTCTGGTCGCCCGCCAACTACAACAACGATTACGCCGGGCGCATCACTTTCAGAAAGGCGCTGATCAATTCGGCGAATGTCGCAACCGTTCGCGTGAGTCAGGCGGTTGGGATTCCGCGAATCATCGACGTCGCGCACAATAATGGAATCGTCAGCCCGTTACCCAACGTTCCATCGATGGCGCTCGGCTCCGTCGAAGTCACGCCGATCGAGCTGGTCACGGCGTACGCGCCATTCGCAAATGGCGGGTTTCGCGTGAAGCCACGGTTAGTAAGAAGCATCGAGTCCTCTGACGGAACTCAGCTCTGGGTGCAGGAGCAAGGCACCGGAACACAAGTGATGGATCCGCGCGATGCGTATCAGGTGACGTCGATGCTGCAATCAGTCATCGACTACGGAACCGGGAAGGCAATCCGCAGCTACGGAGTGCGTGGACTGGTCGCCGGCAAAACCGGCACGACGAACAGCGGCACCGATGTCTGGTTCGTCGGGTACACGCCGACGATTGTCGCTGGTTTCTGGTTCGGCTTCGACAATCCCGCGTCGATCTCGGGCGACGCATCGGGCGGCCGGCTCGCCGCGCCGGCGTGGGCGGAATTCTATCTGAATGGCTGGCGCGAGACGTCGCCACTGACGGCGTGGAATCCGCCGCCGGGGATGTCGATGCGGGTCATAGATCCGACGACGGGATATCTTGCGACCGAGTGGTGTCCGGTCTCGAGGAACGAATACTACAAGCCCGGCACCGAGCCGACGGTGCAGTGCCCGAATCACGGTCCTGACTCAGGCGACGAACAGAATCCGGACTGGGCGAATCAGCGTGATTGGCAGAACGATTTCGGCAAGAAAATCAGTAAAGCGCTGGGCAAAATCTTCAAGTTCTAGCTTTGAGCGGGACTGGCATCGCGTGGGTCGTCAGTCCGCGCGACATACGAC
>JALYYD010000219.1 GCA_030946775.1 Gemmatimonadota bacterium | reverse complement strand
GCGCGCGGACCGCGCGCTCCGCGCGCCTGCTTGGGCGGGCGCCGATGGCGGAACTCGCGCGCGACCTTCCTCACCTCGCGCTCTTCCTTCCCGGCGAGCTCGTTGTCGAGATTCGGCTCGATCTCGTCCGGCGACCAGGGCTTGTCGAGCTCTTCACGCAACTCTTCGAGAGTGTCGGCGCGAATGGCGCCGCGCTGGCCCCGCAGCACCACGAAGCGAATCGGGCGATCGAGCGACGGCAGCTCCGATTCCGTGAGATTTTTTGCCACCTTCGCCGGCAATCGCAGTCGCGCAATGGCAGTCCGGGCGCCATCCCGCTCCTCGACGTCGTAGTCGATCGGGATCTCGCGCTCCCGAATCACCACGGACGACGGCAGCTGAGCCAATCGCGCCGCGGTCTCGCGCGGCACGAGCTGCTCGACATCAACCGACAGCCGCGCATTCTTGAAGTCCTCGTACGAGCGTGCGTCCGCAAGCTGCCGCTCGTAAAGCTCCGTAAGCTGTGCGAGGCCCAGCTTCGGAGTCTCGCCTCCGGAGCGCTTGTACGCTTCCCGAATCGCCTCGATTGCATTCGCGTTCCGCGCGGCGGCGCTGTGCCGGCCTTCGCCGCGCGCGAGCGCTTCGGCGAGCACGTGTCGCGCCGTGCCCTCCTGACCGGCGGGAAATTCTTCGATGGATTCCAACTCACGCTCGAGTTCGAATCCGAAGAACTCGAGCCGCCGCCTGATGACGAGCGGCGCGTGCTTGCGACGCGAGTCGTAGACGATCTCGTCGCCGCTGCGCGTCGCGCTTGCCCGGATGAGATCCATCGGGATCTGCGTTCCTTCGATCGCCGCGCGCGGGTTCCCGTTGCGGTCGGCGAAATATCTCAAATCCCCGGCGATCGCTCCCCAGCTTCCGCACACGCTCGTCTTGGAGACTCGAGCTTCGCCGCCATCGGCTGTCTCTTCGTTGATGACGAGATCGAAGGGCATGTACTGCGCAAGCAGCTCGGTGAATTTCTTGTAGATGTGGTCGCGCGCCGGAGTCATCCGTGTCGGCAGCTCCATTCCGAGACTGCGGTAGATGCTGGCCGCGGCGAGCGCCGCGTCTTCGATCGCCTTTACCAGCACTCCGCGCTTCTCCGCCCACCGCTCGACGCTTTCGTCGAAAAGGTGCCGAGGGAGTCCATACACTTCGCCTATGTAACCGCAGCGCGTAAATGCCTCCATATAGAGGTTGTAGGCGGTGAGATGGTCGCTGCCCGCGACGACGAGGCCGGACAGGTCGCGATCCTCGCGCGTCATCCGGTGCAGCGACTCGATCGAGCTCATCACCGCGAGATACGGCACCAGCTCGTCGTCGGCATTGACGAGAAGCTCGGCCCAGGGACGGTCAACAGGCATCGCTTCGACTGCCTTTCCATACTTGGACAACCGGCCATTCTCGATGATTCCCCGGCCTTCGAGCAGCGCGACTGCCTTGCGATACGAAACCCGGTCGAGCGGAACGGGGAGCTCGAGCTGATCGGCGGCGACACCGAGATCGGCGCAGGTGAGCGCGACACGCTCCGAATCACCGGCGAGCTGGAACTGCGGCTCGGTCGGCTTGAGCGATGCGAAATCGATATTGCGGTCGGAGAGGATGAACACGCGGCCGCCGGCAACGCGGCCGTGCACGCGACCAGCCATCTGCAGTATCTCGTTCGCGCCGAGGTGGAGACGGGTGAGAATGTTCTTCCCCTTCTCGATGACGTTGCTGAAGCGCGTGTCGTCGATGACGACGGTGTCGAGGCCGTGCACGTTGAGCGCGCTCTGCCCGGCGGCTGTCATCGCCAGGAAATACGGCTTCTCCGCACCGCCTTCCAGAAATGGACGAATCGTTCTGATCGGCTCGCCGCCGTGATAGAAAGCGCTGTTGATGCGCGGGAATCTCTCGGCTACGAGATTTGCCGCCTGCTCCACTCCCGCGCGCGTCGGGAGAAACATTCCGACGCCGCGTTTCTGCTTCGTGACCTGCTGAAGAAACTTGTCATCCAGGAAAGCGAGCGGATCCTTTCGCACTACGACTACATCAGCCGCCTTCGCCGGATCGAACGCGGACGTTTGGAGAACTTCCGCGGCGTTGAGATATCTCGCGTAGAACGACGGATCGACGGTCGCCGAGAGCCAGATGAACCGGCACCCGACTCGCTTGCCGAGTGCGAGACAGAGCTCGAGCTCGGCGGACGTCTGGTGAATCTCGTCAACGACGAGTGTGTCGCTTGGCAGGATGTCGCCGTCCTGAAACCATCGGCGCGCGATGCCGGTGGTGACGACGATGACGTTCCACGTCGGAGTCTCCGGCGTTGCTTCGCGCTCGCGATTGACTACGCCGACACGAAGCGTGTCAGTGTGAAGAATCGTCTCCGCGATCGGACGGACCGCGAGCGTCTTCCCCGTCCCGGTTCCGGCTACGATTCCGAATCCCTTCCCGCTCGCGGCCAGCTCCCGAACGTAAGCTCCGTGCTGACGCTCGAGAACGGTGTCGAGGTGCAGGCCGAGCGCTATCTCGATTGTCTCGCAGGCGGCGCGAGTCGGCGCGATGACGAGAATTCGCCCCGTCGTTGGCTTCGCCGCTAAGAACGCGTCGTGATCCGGGGGTAGGTACCGGTCTGTTACCTGTCTCGCCATGTCCCGGAAAGTTGCACAGATCGCACCGGATGTGAAACGGCCCCGGACACTTTCGCGCCCGGGGCCGTCACTCGATCCAATCGGCGGTTAGCCGTTGTCGTTATGGTCGTTGTCGTGATCGTGTTCCTTGTCCTTCTTTCCGTTCTTTTTCCATTCCTTCTTCTCATCCTTGTGCTCCGCTTTCATTTCCTTGTGCTCTGACTTGTTGTCGTCGTTCGCCTCGTTGTCGTCGCCGTGCTTGTGGTTCCACGTGCCATTGGCGTTGGTCGTCAGCGGGCGCGAAGAGAGCACCGTCACGTTGCCAGCTGCATCCTTGCGGAAGCGCTCGAGCACATACGACC
>JALYYD010000217.1 GCA_030946775.1 Gemmatimonadota bacterium | reverse complement strand
GACGAGCCGCTCTTTCACGTTCCTGCATACAAGCTCGTCAGTCCTGGCGAGTTCGGCGTGTACGCGGTTCTGGGCGTCGTCGGCGGCCTGTTCTCAGTCGCGTTTGTCAAACTTCTGCTGCGGCTTCGCGCGTGGTTCGCGACGCTCCCGGAATCAACGGTGTGGCTCCAGCCGGCAATCGGAGGTCTGACCGTCGGACTGCTCGGATACTTTGTCCCGCAGGTTCTCGGCGTCGGGTACGATCAGGTGGACACGATTCTGAACGGCGACGTCGTCCTCAAGTTCGTGCTGATGATGGCAGTGCTGAAGATCATCGCCACCGCGGTGTGCTACGCGTCGGGGAATGCAGGGGGAATTTTCGGCCCCAGTATGTTCATCGGAGCGATGGTAGGCGCCGCGGTTGGTTCGGTCGCCCACGGGCTCTTTCCCGCTTCCACCGCAAGCCCCGGCGCGTACGCACTAGTCGGAATGGGGACCGCCTTCGCGGGAATCATCCGCACGCCGCTCACTTCGGTGATTATGATCTTCGAGGTCACGCGCGACTACACGATCATCGTTCCGCTGATGATCTCGAATATGATCGCATTCTTCATTTCGCAGCGGCTCCAGAAGGAGCCGATCTATGAAGCGCTCGCGCATCAGGATGGAATCCATCTGCCGACCAGTGAGTTTCGCGCCAAGTCCGCGCGACTCAATGTCACCATCGCCATCCGCGAGCCGCCTGAGCCAATTGCTCCCGAGACTCCGGTCGTAGAAGCGATCGCGAGGATTCAGGGCAGCTCTCTCGAATCCTGGCCGGTTGCTGACGACGGCGGTCTTGTCGGGATGATTCGAGTTTCCGATCTCGAAGCCGAGGGGGTTGATCCCGCGCAGAGCGTGAAGGACGTGCTCGATCACGTGCGCAGCTCCGCCACCGCGGAAGACCTCAATCCGCACGTCCACCCCGATCAGCCGCTCGGGCAGACACTCGCCAAAATGGGGGAGAGCGGCCATCGGGTGCTCCCGGTGGTCAGTCGCGCCAACGCGCGCATCCTGCTCGGCATCGTCACCCTTGCAGACGTGTTGAAAGCGTACGGCGTGGCGAATCGAACGAAGTCGGACGCCTCAGTTCTTTCCGCCGATGACTAGCCCGACGCATCGGGAGTTCGTGCTGACGTTCGGAGTCGTGCTCGCCGCTGTCGCCGGCTTCCTTTTTCTCGACACCGCGCTCGCGAAGCTCGATCGGACGGAAACGACATCTCACGCCGCGTCCAACTACGAGAGCGGCGTGACGTTGATGAGGCAAGGGCGCACCGCCGACGCTACTGAAGCGTTGCGCGCCGCGTGGAATCTCGATCGCACGCACATCGATTATCCGGTCGCGCTTTCGGCGGCGATTCTCGCCGGCGGAAGGGCATCCGAGGCGGAGAACCTTCTCTCTCCAGTGCTCGCAGCCAACGCTACCGACGGACCAGCGAATCTGGAGATGGCGCGAATTCTCACCGCTGAGCGTCGCTATGAGGCCGCCGCGTCGTACTATCATCGGGCCATTTATGGATTGTGGTCCGGCAACGCCGATTCCTTGCGCTCTGCGACACGGTTTGAGCTTATCGATCTGATCTCCGCCCACGGTTCGCGGCAGGAGCTTTTATCCGAGCTGCTTCCGGTGCAGAGCGATTCCACTCTTCCGCCCAAAGTCCGCCGGCGGATCGGCCACCTCCTTCTCGCGGCGGGCTCTCCCGATCGCGCGGCGACGGTCTTCCGCGAGCTGCTCCGCCTCGACGACTCAGATGCCGACGCGTACGCCGGGATGGGTGAGAGCGCGGCCGCCCGCGGGAATCTGCGCACAGCGCGCGCCGATTTCGAGGAGGCGCTGCGCATTTCGCCATCCGATTCCGCGCTGCGCGTGCGAGCGGCAGTCATTGACAGCGCGCTCGCGCTCGATCCGACCGAGCGCGGTCTCGGTCCGGCGGCTGCCGCGTCGCGTTCCTCATCGCTGCTCTCAAGCACGCTCGATTTCACCCGCAGATGCACGGAGCTTACGCCGACGAGCGAATTATCCGCGCTCGTGGACTCTGCGGGCGCAGTTCTCGCGCGTCCACGACCAGCCGCCGCGGCGACGACCGATTCCGATCTTCGCGTAGAGCTTTCTCAGGAGATCTGGAAGCGGCTGCCGCTCAAGTGCGTGCTCGCCCCCGAGCCGCGAGACCAGCCGCTGGCGCTCGCGCAATCGAGAATATCTCAATAGCCAAGCGTTGATTCACCAGGCGTCAGTGGATAACTTTCAAAGCTGCACTCTGGACAGGTGGCCGAGTGGTTGAAGGCACCGGTCTCGAAAACCGGCATACCGGCAACGGTATCGAGAGTTCGAATCTCTCCCTGTCCGCTCCAGTCTGCGTCGATGCGCCCGTTACGAGCGATCTGCTTCGGCCGGAATGAAAACGATGTGAGGACGGGTGGCTGAGCGGTTTAAGGCGCACGCCTGGAAAGTGTGTGTACGTGAAAGCGTACCGTGGGTTCGAATCCCACCCCGTCCGTGATTGCGATTTTTTCCCGCCCGCGCTCATCGAGTGCGGCGGGAATTTTCTTTTGGGGTTGTCCCCCGGCACGCCGCTCGCGATATGTGGGGCGATGACTGATACCCGCCCGGAGATGGAAAGCATCCGCATCCGCCTTCTCAAAGTGCTGCGCCTCGCCCAGGAAGGCGTCGGCGGCGAGCGCGAGAACGCTGAGGTAATGCTGGAGAAGCTGCTCCGAAAGCACTCGATGACGATGGCCGATCTCGATGGCGCGCTCGACCAGCCGCGAACGTGCGCGTGGCTCCCCGTCGGCGATGGCGAGGAGCGAGCGGTGCTGTCACAGCTGGTTGTGAAGCTGTTCGGAGTCGAGCGAAAGGTCTGGCGCCGGGGGAGCGACGTCGAGCTCGGCGTGGATGTCACTGCGGCCGAAGGGGCCGCGCTCGAAATCGCGTGGGAGGTCTATCGCGCCGCGTTTGCCGAGGCGAGGCGCGCCCTGGTGATGGGATTTTGCTTCAAGCACGGGTTGTATGCCGCTGAAGGGGCGGCCAATTCCGAAATGTCTGCCGAGGAGCGCGAGGGTGCGGCGCGGGCATTGAAGCTGGCGGAAGCGCTCCCGGTTGTGGATGCGCCGGGAAGGCGGCTGGAGTCAGGAGACGAAAGTCGGTAAAACCGTTTCCTAGAACACGTCGTCCTGGCCGGGGAAGCGGCCGATCCAGTTCGCCTTCTCCGGCTGCCAGATATTCACGTCAACCGATCCCATATACGCGCTGCCCGTAATCCGAATCGTCGGTGCTCCCGGCGGAGAGGCGTTGCCGTCGTTGTGTCTGACATTGAACGAGCCCATCACGGCGTCGCCATCGCAGATTACGTTGATGCCCTGCGGAATGGTGATCTTGACGCTTCCAAAGATCACCAGCACTTCGATCTCGGATTCCCCCTCGCCCAGCGCCACACGAGTGAGATCGAGCTCCACGCCGCCCATGACCGCAAGCGCGCGAAAATGTCGCGGCAGGATCCACCCGCCTTCACGCTTGATATTGGACCACGTGGCGGCAACACCGTCTCTCTCGGGAATGGTATCCGGGTGGAGAAGCGTCACGCCCGCAGGGACCAATCGTCGCGAATCTGTCATCACTATAGGCTAGCCCTACGGAGGCGCGGGCGATAGCGTTTCTATATGTGTGGACGAGCGACAGTAGTTGACCCTGATGGGATCGAACAGCGCTTCTACGGATTCAGCAAGCGCTTCATCCCCGTCGATTGGCAGCCCCGATACAATCTGAATCCGCGGGAGGACATTCCAGTCGTGCACGTCGATCCAGAGTCGGGAGAGCGCGTGGTGCGCGCGATGCACTGGAATTTTGTGCCCGGCCATATCAGAACGCGCGAAAAGGTCGAAGAGTTCGACGCCCAATACTCGACGTTCAACGCCAAGATCGAGCGCGCAGCCGATGCTCCGACGTTCCGCGGCGCCTGGCGCCGGCAGCGATGCCTCGTCGTCGTGGATGGCATCATCGAGTGGACCGGCACTAAGGGCGCGAAGACTCCGCACGTGCTGAGGCGCCGGGATGGCGGCTCATTCGCGATGGCCGGCCTCTGGAGCGCGTGGCGTGGTGACGGTACTCCGGAGGACGAGCTCTACTCCTGCTCGGTGGTCGTCGGTGCGTCGGATAAATGGTATTCCAACTTTCACCACCGGATGCCTTACCTGCTCCCGCCGTCCGCGTACGATGCTTGGCTCGACCCCGCTCTGACCGAGCCGGCATTGGTGGAAAACGTCATCACCGGCGCGCCCTTCCCGCACGACGACGAGCTCGAATCGCTGGTCATCTCCAAACGTGTCAATAATCCGCGATACGATGCGCCGGACTGTCTCGTCGCGGACGCGGCGTGATGGCTTGCCATCGCTCCAACCGCCCTCTCAAGCTCTATATTTTCGGCATCCACATCAGGCATTCGGAGGAGTAATGCATTCTCGATTCAAATTCTTCGCGGCGGTCGCGCTCGGAACGGCGCTCGTCGCCGGAAGCGCAGACGCGCAGTCCAAGACCAAGAAGTCAAAGACAAAGCCGGCGCCGGCGAAAGTGATGAAAGAAAAAGACGCCGACGTCGCCGCTGTTGGCGGTACGGGAGTCCCGGTCGGTTACCTCGGCCGCACCGACCGTCCGACGCAGAAGCTGGCTGAAGCGAAGTACGTGAAAGTCGGAAAGGGATGGGAAGTCACAACCGGTCCCGCGCACATTCTCTGGAATCCGAAGAACACGGCGACCGGCAACTATACCGTTTCGGCGACGTTCGATCAGCTCGAGACGC
>JALYYD010000216.1 GCA_030946775.1 Gemmatimonadota bacterium | reverse complement strand
TCATGAACGTCTTCAACGTCCACGTCAACCGCTATCCCACTGACGGCACCGTGAAGTACCTGCACTACAACCCGGGAAAGTTCTTCAACGCGTCATCCGACAAGTCGAGCCTCCTCAATGAGCAGATGTCGGTGGGGCTGGAGACAGCGCACGGGAAGATTCTGGTGCGGCAGATCGCCGGGCTCATAGCGCGGCGAATCGTCACGTACAGCAAGATGGACGAGAGCGTGCGGCAGGCAGAGCGAATGGGGATGATCCGGTTCGGCTCGCGCGTCGATGTGTTTCTCCCTCTTAACGCGAAGGTCATCGCCAGGAAGGGTGACCTGACGACTGCGGGCGTGACCTTGCTTGCGGAGCTTCCGTAATGCTTCCGCCCGACCGCAACCGGACGCCGAAGCGAATGGCGCTCGAGCCGCGGCGCAGCATTGTGGTACTGCCGAATGGGTTCACGCTCTTCAACCTGCTTTGCGGGATGTATGCGATAGTCAGCTCGTCGCGCGGCAATTTCAACCTGGCGGCGTTCGCGATCGTCGCCGGCGGCGTGGCGGATGCGCTCGACGGCCGCGTCGCGAGGGCGACGGGCACGGGATCGCGGTTCGGCGAGGAGCTGGACTCACTCGTTGACGCAATTTCGTTCGGTCTCGCCCCGGCGATGATCATGTATTTCGCCGTCTTCAACAAGAACCGCTGGGACTGGCTGTTCTGCTTCTTCTTCACCGCCTGCGCCGTGATCCGCCTCGCGCGTTTCAACGTCGAGCAGGCGGGACGCGCGAAAAAATATTTCCACGGACTTCCGAGTCCGGCGGCCGGCCTCACGCTCGCGACTTACTACTGGTTCAGCCAGACTCCGCTCTACAACGAAACAGTGCTCGGCGACATCAACTGGACCGTAGCGCTGACCGTGCTGATGGCGCTCCTCGCCTTCCTGATGATCAGCAACGTCTCGTACCCTGCGGTGCCAACGATCGGGTTTCGAAAGCTCAGCGAGATCCTCGGCACGCTCGTCGTTGCGGCAACGGTTCTGGGAGTGTTCTTCCTCCGTAAGGAGTTTTATTTCCCGGCGCTCGTCCTGTACGTGCTCTATGGCATCGCCAAAACAGTGCTCTTCGGATTAATGGGTCGCCGCCCGAGGGGAGACGACCCCGTCATCAGTGACGACGAGCCGCTGTTGAACAGCGGAGACGCATTCGACGACGACCTGCCCCAGCGCAGCTCGCGTCGCCGTCGCAAGCGCAGACATCATCCTCCGGCTTCGCCCGGCGAGCAGCGTCCTCCGGAGAGCGTCTAACACTTGAGCCGTTTTCGCGTCGCAATTCATATAACCCCCCGCAAGGGATTGCTGGACCCGCAGGGCGAAGCTGTCGCCGGGGCGCTCCACTCTCTGGGATTCGAAGGCGTCGCCGCCGCTCACGTGGGCCGCTACATCGTCCTCGAGGCTGAAGCAGCCAATGCGGACGCGGCGGCCGCCGATGCAAAGGCGATGTGCGACAAGCTGCTTGCCAATCCCGTCACCGAAGACTACGAGATAGAGCCGGCGACTCGGTTGTGAAATTCGCGATTGTCACCTTCCCCGGCTCGAACTGCGATTACGATGCTTATCGCGCCGTCGTGGATCATCTCAAGTGCGAAGCGTTCTACGTCTGGCACAAGGATTCCGACCTCCGCGGCGCGGACGTCGTCATTCTCCCGGGCGGATTCAGCTACGGCGATTACCTGAGAGCCGGCGCGATCGCGCGGTTCAGCCCTGTGATGCGTGCAGTCACCGCCCACGCAGATCGCGGCGGCCCCGTGCTCGGCATCTGCAACGGATTCCAGATCGCCTGTGAGGCGGGGCTCCTTCCCGGCGCACTAATGCGCAATCAGTCGCTCAAGTTCGTATCGGCGGCGGTCCCCATCGTCGTCGAGAACCACACCACGATGTTCACGAATCTCTACCGCAAGGGCGAGAAGCTCATCATCCCGGTCGCACACGGAGACGGACGCTACGTCGGGTCCCCGGAGTTGCTCGACCGGCTCGAGGGCGAGGGCCAGGTCGTGTTCAGGTACGCGGAGAATCCCAACGGATCGGAGCGCGACATAGCCGGCGTCATCAACGAGTCCGGGAACGTGTTCGGCCTGATGCCGCACCCCGAGCGGGCGATGGAATCCGCGCTCGGTTCCAGCGATGGCGTCCGCCTGTTTGAATCGATGCTCGCCGGCGTGGCGGCCTGACGATGACGAATGTCCAACCCCGTCCAGGCGACCCGAACATCACCCCCGCGCTCGTCGCGGAACACGGCATCACTCCATCCGAGTACAAGACCATCGAGGAAATGCTCGGCCGGGCGCCGACATTCACGGAGCTCGGAATCGTCAGCGCGCTCTGGAGCGAGCATTGCTCGTACAAGCACTCGCGCCCGCTGCTGAAGAATCTTCCCACCAAAGCTCCGTACGTCCTGCAGGGGCCCGGCGAGAACGCCGGCGTAATAGCGCTCGGCGGCGGACACGCCCTCGCCTTCAAGATCGAATCGCATAACCATCCTTCCGCGGTCGAACCCTACCAGGGAGCGGCGACGGGCGTCGGCGGAATCCTGCGCGACGTTTTCACCATGGGCGCCCGCCCGGTGGCGATGCTCAACTCGCTCCGCTTTGGCAGTCTCGACGATCCACACGTGCGGTATCTCTTTTCCGGCGTGGTGAAAGGCGTCGGTGATTACGGCAATTGCGTCGGCATTCCGACCATCGCCGGTGAGATCGTCTTCGACGACTCTTACGCCGGCAATCCGCTGGTGAACGCGATGTGCGTCGGATGGCTGAAGGAGGAAGATCTCATCCGCGCGAAAGCGGAGGGGGTTGGCAATCCGATAATGGCGGTTGGCGCGCGCACCGGCCGCGACGGAATACACGGAGCGTCGTTCGCATCGGAGGACCTAACTTCCGAGAGCGAGGCAAAACGCCCGCGCATTCAAGTCGGCGATCCATTCACCGAAAAGCTGCTCCTCGAGGCGAGCCTCGAGCTTATCAAGAGCGGGCACATCGTCGCCATTCAGGATATGGGCGCGGCCGGACTTACATCGTCTTCTGCGGAGATGGCGGAGCGCGGCGACGTCGGGGTCACCATTGACGTCACCAAGGTTCCGACGCGCGAGACGGGAATGACTCCATACGAGATACTGCTCAGCGAGTCGCAGGAGCGTATGCTCGTCGTCGCCAGGAAGGGTCGCGAGAACGAGGTCACCGCGATCCTGGAGAAGTGGGATCTCACGTCGAGCGTGATTGGTGAAGTGATCGCTGAGCCTGTCTACAGGGTGACGGAGGGAGATCTGGTCGTCGCCGAGTTTCCGGGTTCGCGCCTCGTCACCGACTGCCCGCGGTACACGCCGAAGGCCGAAGAGTCCCCGGACATCGTGAAGCTCCGCGCGACCGACCCGCATTCCATCGCCGAGCGCGCCGAAGAGCGCGATCCTGCGTGGACACTGCTTCAGCTCCTTTCATCGCCATCCATCGCCAGCAAAGCGTGGGCGTACAGGCAGTACGACTCAACGGTGCGCACCAACACGGTCATCGGCCCCGGTGGCGACGCCGCGGTGTGGCGCCTGCGCGGCACTCGGAAAGCGGTGGCGATGAAGGTGGACGGTAACGGCAGATACGTCTATCTCGATCCGCGCGTCGGGGGGCGCATCGCCGTCGCCGAGGCAGCGCGAAATGTCGCCTGCACCGGTGCTCAGCCGATGGCGATCACCAACTGCCTCAATTTCGGAAACCCGACGCGGCCCGCCGTCTACTTCCAGCTGCGCGAAGCGATCGCCGGAATGGGAGAAGCTTGCACGGCACTCGGCACTCCCGTCACGGGGGGAAACGTTTCTCTTTACAATGAGAGCGCAACCGGCGCCGTCTTCCCCACTCCCGTGATCGGGATGATCGGACTCATCGAGGACCTCGATCACATCACGCGCTCGACATTCGCCAACGACGGAGACGCAATCGTCCTCCTCGGCGAATGCACCGATGAGCTGGGGGCGAGCGAGTATCTGTCGCGCATTCACAAGAAGACCATTGGCGCGCCGCCCACCTGCGACCCGGCCGCGGAGCGCGCCCTCATCGACGCCACTCTCGAGGCGATTCGCGCCGGAGTCGTGTCGTCAGCGCACGATTGCAGCGACGGCGGCCTCGCCGTCGCGCTCGCCGAGTGCTGCGTGGCAATCAGAGATAAATCAATCGGCGCGGAGATTGATCTGAGCGCTTTCGAGAGCATTCCCCTCCGGGCGCTCTTGTTTGGCGAAGCGCAGGGCCGAATCGTGATCTCGACATCCGCTCGGGAACGAGTCGTCGCGATCGCCGGCGCTCTCGGCGTTGCGGCGGCCGTCGTCGGATCGGTCACATCGAACGGAGAACGGCTTTCGATAACTACAGGGCGCGCCGCGCTCTCTGTTAGCTTGAACGAGATGGCAGCCGCCTACCACGACGCGATTCCAAAGCTGATGTCCCGCGCTCCAAGCGACGGCGCGATGCTCGAGCTCACTACCGCGGGATCGATCTGATGTGCGGAATCTTCGGGATTCATAATCATCCGAAAGCGGCCGAGGTCACTCACCTTGGTTTGTATGCGCTGCAGCATCGCGGGCAGGAGTCGGCCGGAGTGGTTGCTGTTGATGGGCCGAATGCAAAAGCACTCAAGCGAATGGGGCTCGTTTCCGAAGGGTTCAGTCCAGCAGAGATGTCAGGGATGACCGGCGACATCGCCATCGGGCACACCCGGTACAGCACCGCAGGCTCTTCGACGATAGAGAACGCCCAGCCCGTCCTGGCGCGGTTCCGCGACGGATACGTTTCGCTCGCCCACAACGGCAATCTCACCAACGCCACCGAGATGCGTCACGATCTCGAAGAAGCGGGGGCGATCTTCAGCTCGACAATGGACTCCGAAGTCCTCGTCCATCGCATCGCACACTCCCGCGCCGCAAAGCCGGAAGAGCGCCTCGCTGAGAGCTTACAGGGTGTTGAAGGCGCGTACTCGCTCGTCGTGGCGATGGGTGAGACTCTGCTCGCCGCCCGCGACCCGCGCGGATGGCGCCCCCTGGTGATGGGGAAGCTCGGCGATTCAATCGTATTCGCATCGGAGAGCTGCGCCCTCGATCTCCTCGGCGCGACGGTCGTCCGCGAGCTGGATCGCGGCGAGATCGTGGCGGTGGATCGGGAGGGCGTGCGCTCCATCTCCCCTTTCCCCGCGAACGATTCACGGAAGTGCGTCTTTGAATTCGTTTACTTTTCGAGGCCGGATAGCCGGGTTTTCGGCGGCTCTGTGGACCGCGCCCGCCGGAACCTCGGCAAGCGACTTGCTCGTGAGTGTCCTGCCCCCGGAGCCGATTTCGTATTTTCGGTTCCCGACTCCTCGAATGCCGCGGCTCTGGGATTCGCGGAAGAGGCAAAGCTGCCACTGGAGCACGCGCTGATCCGGAATCACTACATCGGCCGCACTTTCATTCAGCCCACCCAGGCGGGACGGGACGCAAAGGTAAAAGTGAAATACAACGCCGTTCGCGAGCTGCTGGAAGGAAAGAAAGTCGTGATGGTGGACGATTCTATCGTTCGCGGCACGACCACGCGTGGTCTCGTCACGATGATCCGCGGCGCCGGCGCGCGCGAAGTTCACCTGCGCGTAAGTTCCGCGCCGATTACAGGCCCGTGCTATTATGGAATTGACACGCCGAACCGGGAGGAGCTCATCGCAGCCAATATGACGCTCGACCAGATCAGAGCGCAGGTCGGCGCCGACTCGCTCGGGTACCTCACGGTTGATCAGATGTTGGAGTCGATGCCGGGCGGCCCGGATGGTTTTTGCCACGCCTGCTTCTCCGGTGATTACCCGACCCCTCCTCCCACCGATCCGGACAAGCTCCGCTTCGGATACGACGGCTGACGATGCCACAATCGGTCTTTTTCTTCGGCAATGGCAAAGCCGAGGGCACGCGAGAGATGAAGAACGTGCTCGGCGGCAAAGGCGCAAATCTCGCCGAGATGACCAATCTCGGAGTTCCCGTCCCCGCGGGATTCACGATCGCGGCGAGCGAGTGCATCGAATACCTGAAGTCGGGCAAGTATTCGGACAAGCTCCGCGCCGAAGTCGAGGGAAACGTCGCGCGCCTCGAGCAGGCGACGGGCAAGAAGCTCGGCGATCCAAAGAACCCACTGCTCGTTTCCGTTCGTTCCGGCGCAGCAGTCTCGATGCCGGGAATGATGGAGACCATTCTCAATCTCGGACTCAACGACCGCTCCGTCGTCGCACTCGCCGCGCAAAGCAAGAACGCACGGTTCGCCTACGACTCCTACCGGCGCTTCATCCAGATGTACGCCGACGTCGTGCTCGGTGTGCCGATGGAGGACTTCGAACATCTCCTCAAGGCGAAGCGGATCACCTCTGGCGCCGCGACCGACGCCGACCTCGGTGAGGACGACCTTCGCAATCTCGTCGAGGAGTACAAAAAGCTGGTGCGCGCCCACAGCGGTGCGGATTTCCCGCGCGACCCCGTCGTGCAGCTTTGGGGCGCGATCGAAGCGGTTTGGAGCTCGTGGACTCTCAAGAAAGCGCGCGACTACCGCCGAGTGCACTCAATTCCGGAAGACCTCGGCACGGCCGTTAACATCGTCTCTATGGTATTCGGCAACCTCGGCGACGATTCGGGAACCGGCGTGGCGTTCACGCGAAATCCGTCCACCGGCGAGAAGAAGTTCTATGGCGAATTTCTCGTCAACGCGCAGGGCGAGGATGTCGTCGCCGGCATCAGGACTCCGCTCGACATCGAGCAGATGGCAACGAAGCTCCCGGGCGCGTACACCGAGCTGCTGGAAACGCAGGACCGGCTTGAGCGCCACTATACGGACATGCAGGATCTCGAGTTCACTGTCGAGCGCGGAAAGTTGTTTCTGCTCCAGACACGCACCGGAAAACGAACCGCGGCCGCCGCAGTACGCATCGCGCGCGATATGGTGAACGAGAAGCTCATCGACCGGAAGCAGGCGGTGAAGCGCGTCCCCGCCGGCGATCTCGACCAGCTGCTCCATCCGATCATCGATCCATCGGTGCGTGCGACTCCCCTCTGTGTCGGGCTGCCAGCCAGCCCCGGCGCCGCAAGCGGGGTCGCCGTGTTCGATCCGGAGACTGCGGAGGAGCGGAGCAGCGCCGGCGAAAACGTCATCCTCGTGCGCGACGAGACGACGCCGGAGGATTTCTCGGGCATTGTCGCTTCCCGCGCCGTGCTCACCGCGCGCGGTGGAATGACGAGCCACGCCGCCGTCGTGGCTCGCGGAATGGGCAAGTGCGCGATCGTCGGCTGCAAGGAAATCGAGATCGACGCCAGCCAGCGCTCATTCCGCGTTGACGGCACGATCGTGAACGAAGGCGACTGGCTGACGCTCGACGGCGCGACCGGCCGCGTCTTCACCGGAGACCTCGGCACCGTGCCGAGTGAAGTAGTCGCCGTGACAAGCGGCGATTTGCATTCGACGCAAGCACCCATCTACCAGTCGTACGCGGAGCTGATGAAATGGGCGGATGAAGCGCGGACGCTGAAAGTTCGCGCCAACGCCGACACCCCTCGTGACGCGCACATCGCGCGCAGCTTCGGCGCCGAGGGCATCGGCCTCTGCCGCACCGAGCATATGTTCTTCGAGGGCGACCGCATCACCGGAATGCGGGAGATGATCGTCGCGCGCGAGGAAGGCGGGCGGCGACGCGCGCTCGCCAAGCTTCTGCCGATGCAGCGCGCGGACTTTGAGGGAATCTTCCAGGAGATGGACGGGTTGCCGGTTACGATCCGTCTCCTCGATCCACCGCTCCACGAATTTCTTCCCCACGGCGGCGAAGAGAGCAAGCTCCTGGCGCGCACACTCGATATTCCGCGCGCCGATCTCAACCGCATCATCGAGTCGCTTCGCGAGACGAATCCGATGCTCGGCCACCGCGGCTGCCGGCTGGGGATCACCTACCCAGAGATAACGGAGATGCAGGGGCGAGCCATCTTCGAGGCCGCGCTCCGTGCCCAACGGAGGGGGATCATCGTCAAGCCGGAGGTAATGATTCCACTGGTTTCGACGGTAGCCGAATTCGAGCATCAAAAGGCGATCCTGCAGGACATCGCCGAAAAAGTGCTGGGCGCGATGGGAGAGACGATCCACTACCTGATTGGTACAATGATCGAGCTTCCGCGCGCGGCTCTGACCGCGGGCAGCATCGCCGCCCAGGCCGAGTTCTTCTCCTTCGGGACGAACGACCTTACGCAGACGACGCTGGGGCTAAGCCGGGATGACTCCGGAAGATTCCTTCCCTCGTACATAGAGAAGGGTATCTTTGCGGACGACCCGTTCCAGGTGCTGGACGTGGATGGGGTCGGCCGGCTAATTCGCATCGCCGTCGAGGACGGCCGGAAGGCGCGCCCCGATCTGAAGCTCGGTATCTGCGGAGAGCACGGCGGTGAGCCGCGCTCCGTCGCATTCTGTCACTCGCTTGGTCTCGACTATGTCTCTTGTTCTCCATTCAGAGTCCCGATAGCCCGTCTGGCCGCCGCCCATGCCGCGCTTAACGCGTAAGTCAGGACTCGCCAGAAATCTTCATCTCACACCCGAGCCATCGCTGCCGATGGCGCGGGTGCAGCACGGGCGCCCGCTCCGCATCGCGCTCGTCACCGAGTACTACTATCCGCACCTCGGCGGGATCTGCGAACACGTCCATTTCTTCGCGCGGGAAGCGCGGCGGCACGGGCATCAGGTGGACATCATCACGTCGCACCTGCCCGGCGCGCAGATGGAGCCGCACGTCATCCGCATCGGCACCAGCCAGCCGGTGTACGCGAACGGATCGCAGGCGCGAATCACGCTCGGGTTCGGACTCAGGCGCCAGCTGCGGCGAGTGCTGCGGCAGGGACGCTACGACATCGTGCACGTCCATTCTCCGCTCAGTCCGGTTCTGCCGATCCTCGCCATCGAAGAGGCGGAGTGTCCTGTAGTGGGAACGTTTCACACCTACTTCGACAAGTCCATCGGTTACACTGTTGGCCGCCGTTATTTCCAGAACCGTCTCGACCTACTCAAGGCGGCAATCGCCGTTTCGCACTCCACGACCATTGCGCTCAACCGCTACTTCGAAGCCAACTGGACGATCGTCCCCAACGGAATTGACACCAGTGTTTTTCATCCCGACGTCCCCAAGCCGTCTGTCATCTGCGACGACGTCCCGACGATTCTCTTCCTCGGGCGTTTCGATCCGCGCAACGGACTCACGACGCTGATCGAATCGTTCCAGAAAGTCCGCGGACGCAACCGGCAGGCGCAGCTCGTCGTCGTCGGAGACGGACCGCTGCGCAATCATTATTACCGCGCCGCCGGCGGCGACCCCGACATCAAATTCGTCGGATCCGTGCTCGGCGAGCGTCCCGGTTATTACGCGCACAGTTCGATCTACGCCTGCCCCACGACGAAGGCCTCGTTCGGAATTACGCTGCTCGAGTCGATGGCCTGCGAGACACCGGTGGTCTGCTCGGACATCTACGGCTTCCGTGACGTGGTGAAGAACGAGCGCGAAGCGCTGATGGTCCCCTGCGGCGACACGGACTCACTCGCCGACGCGCTCGTCCGGCTCCTCGACGACGAGACGCTTCGAGCGCGACTTGGCAAGCGGGGCAGGTTCGAAGCGCAGAAATATTCCTGGGAGCGCGTCACCGAAGCCGTCCTCGACATCTACGCCGCGGTCCTCGGGCGGACCGCGCGCTAATGATCGTCCCTCTCGTCCTCGGCGTCGTCGCACTCGGCGCCGCGGCGCACGGCGCCTTCCATCGCAACAGCGCCGTTTTCGGAAGCGCGCTCGGCCGCCTGCCAACGGTGGCCAAGGTCGTATCGCTCACCTTCGACGACGGTCCGAATCCGGACGCGACGCCGAAGATCCTCGACACGCTGAAGAAGGAGAACGTGAAGGCGACGTTCTTCGTTCTGGGGAGCCACGCCGAGCGTTGGCCGGAGCTGGTGATGAGAATTGCGCACGAGGGGCATCAGATCGGGAACCACGGCTACTTCCATCGCAAACAGCACTTCATGTCGCCGTTCAATGTGCGACGCGACATCCGTCTCGGGCTGAGGGCGATCCGCCGAGCGGGCGGTCCGGCGCCGAAGTTCTTCCGCGCGCCACACGGGTTCCGTAGCCCGTGGACTACGTATATCGCCAGTGAGCTTGGCGAACGCACGGTGGGATGGTCGCTGGGCGTGTGGGACAGCGACCGGCCGGGCGTGGATACGATCTACAAGAAAACAGTCGAAGGAGTCGGTCCGGGCTCCATCGTCCTCCTTCACGACGGCGACGGCTACAATCCCGATGGGGACAGAATGCAGACGGCGGAAGCGCTCCCGAAGATCATCAACGAGCTCCGCCGGCGCGGCTACGAATTCGTGACACTTCCCCCGGAATGAACAAGAACCTCAAGAAGTCGCTGCACTGGATCGTAACCGCGGTAATCATCGGCTTCCTGATAATGTTCGCGCGGAAGATCGATTGGCACGCGGCGTGGAGCTCGATGCGCCACGCGTCGCTGCCGCTGCTCGCGGCGGCGATCGGGATCAACATCCTCTCCGTCGTTATCAAGGGTATCCGGTGGTGGCTGTTCCTCCGGCCAGCGGGGATCAAGTCGCTCCCGCTCGCTTTAAGAGCGACGACGGCTGGCGCGGGGCTCAACAATGTCCTCGTCGCCAGCGGCGGCGACGCGGCGCGGGTCGTATTCGTCTCCCGCGCGAGCGGCGTATCGAGCGCGACCGTGCTCGCATCGATGGCGCTGGAGAAGCTGTTCGACCCGATCGGGTTCGTGATGCTGCTAGTCGGCGGAGTGCTGCTGTTCGATCTCCCGCCGCAGTTTGCGCGGTGGAGAATTCCCGCCGAGATCCTGCTCGTCGTGATCATCGCCGGCCTGGCGTTCTTCGTGTATGCAACGCGCAACGCCAAGCCGGAGCACGAGCCGGAGCGCCGTTCGGTCCCGCGCACTTTCATCGGAAAGGCGAAGGCCTACCTCTCGAACTTCGGAAGAACTGCGCGATTGCTCGCGAGCGGACCGCGTTTCGCGATGGCGATTCTACTCTCGCTCGTGTCGTGGGCGGCGCAGCTTGCGACGTTCGCGCTGTGCGCGTCGGCGGCTCACGTTTCCATCCCGCTCGCCGGAAGTCTCGCCTGCCTGTTGGCAATCAACGTCGGACTGATACTCAGGGCGACACCGGGCAACGTCGGCTTCTTCCAGTTTGCCTACGCGCTGATGGCGACGCAGTTCGGGGTTTCACAGAACGACGCGATCGCCGTCTCGCTGCTGATTCAGACGATTCAAATTCTCCCCCTCACGCTGCTCGGAATCGCGCTCGCGCCGGAGTTCATCTTCAAGCGGTCGGCGAAAGCTGCGGCTGAGCCGGGACTGGACGCGGAAGTGAAGCAGGTGGAGAAGAAGATCGAAGCGGGTCCGCCGCCCGTGATTCCGCCGGCGGACGAAGCGAAGATCGAAAAGAACAAAAGCAACTGAGAAAGAACGGGTATCTGATACCGGTAGCTCAGTAGCTCAGTTTTTCTGTAACAACTCCCCGACTTCCCTTCGCCATACCCGACCAGTCGTCGGGTCGTGAACAGGCAAACTGCGCCACTGTGCCACAGGGATCAGGTACCCGTTCAGTCTCAGTTCGTAGTTGTCAGTCCCCGCCCTGCCGCAATCCGCCTCGCGTGCGCCGCTCTCAAGAATGCGATGAACTCCGCCGGACTTCCGCTAATCCCGCTCTGCGTCGCCAGCGTTTTCCCGGTCGCATCCACGACCGCATACAGCGGCAGTGCGACTGTTCCGAATTTCTGCTCCTGAAACGCCTGCTGATCCTCGAAGATCTTCCCTTCACCGTCGGTATAGAGACGGGACAGCACGAACCCCGAAAGCTCGGCTTGCACTTCGGGGCGGTTGAAGATGTGCGACTCCATCCAGCGGCAGTTAGTGCACGTGTATCCGGTGAAATCAACGAATACCGGCTTATGCGCGGCGCGCGCATCGGTGAGCGCGCGAGCGTAGTCGTTGAGAATCCACTGTTCGTCAACGCCGTTCGCCACAACCGCGTTTCGGTCGGGCGGGAGATAAGGCTCGATCGCGCCGTACGTTTTCCCCTTCGCCGCTGTGAGCAGCACGATCGCGAGCGCGCCGAAAGCGAACCCTCCGATTCCATTGGCGAGTCGCGTTGTTCCGCGAGTAACCCGCCACGCGAGATAAAGCATCAGCGCGAAAGCGAGCGCAGCCCAGGAGTAGAGCAC